>JAKSCZ010000229.1 GCA_022360335.1 Pseudomonadota bacterium | reverse complement strand
CGTCGCCGACCGCGGCACGCAGATTACGCGCCAGAACCTTGCCGACCACGATCTCGAGGGCGTCGCCGTCATCGAGGTACCGGCCGTCGCTGACCAGGCCCGGCAGGCTCGAGACGCGAGATTCGAACTCGGGCTCGACCCCGTAGATGCCGATGCCGTAACTGCGCTCCTCGCTCGAGGCGAGACCGAAGCCCCAGGCGCGGGCGGCGATCTTCTCATTGCCGAGCGCGGCGCGCAGGGACTCGGCCAGCGCCGCGACCTGCGGCACGACCTGGCGCATCTTCTGATCGTCCTTGTAGCCGCGCGCCTGTACCTGCATGTGTCCCGTGAACACCCGCAGCGTATTGTCGATCATGAGCCCGTACATGCCGAATTGCAGCGATATCATGAAGACGAGCAGAACGTTCGAGAACACCATCGCCCCGGTCGTGAGCCACGTCCGTCGCGGTTGCCGCCAGAGATTGCGCCACGCGAGGCGCAGGATGACGTTCATGCGTTCGTTCCGTCAGTCGCGAGGGTTTCTCAGGTTCGAGAGCGTGAACAGGCTGTCGCCGAGATCGAGTTCGTACTCGACTTCGTCGACACGGATTTCCGTCCACTCGTCGGGCTCGTCCGTCTTCACCATGCGCTGCCGCGTGGCGATCGTGCGCCCGCCCATCGCGGCGATCTCCAGCGACCTGAGCGTCTTGACGAGTTCGCCGTCCTGGTCGTAGAAAGCATGCTCGAGCACGACGTGGTCGTCGCGGATCGTCAGCACCTCCCGCCCCCAGACGACGGCCGCCTCTTCGTGGGGTATCGACTCGATCGTATAGGCCCTGATCCCGTTCACGGTCTCGGCGGCGAGCACGGCGTGATCGTACTGATCGACGATGTCGTCCGACCGCGCGACGTCCTTGTTCGAGAAGTCGGAGCCCATCCAGCTCTGTCCCATCATCGAGGACGGTACCTTGATGACGCGATTGATCTTGGGGGAGAACGTCCACATCTGGTCGTCGTCGGTCAACGTGCCGTTACCGCGGTCTTTCTTCGGCGCCACGACGCGCACGAGCGTGCGGTCGTCGCCCTTGGTCCAGGCGCGCATCGTCATGCTGCGCTCCCAGTCGGGGCGGTGGATGACCATCGTCATGACCGAATACGAGGACAGGCCCCGCCAGTGGTTGACCGCGTCGCGGACGATGTCCGTCGCGTCGCGTTCCGCGGCGGCCAGCGGACCGGCGAGCAGGATCAGGATTGTCAGGATCGGTTTGTTCATAGCGAATTCGACCGAATGTTCCGCCGAAATCCCAGTATTTCATATCCGTAGATGCCGAGCAGCGTAATCGGGCCCGGGTTCAACGGCTTACACGCGGCGGATAGGTGTTTCTCGCAATGGTGCACCGACCCGCCGTGGATAGACTGAATACGGAAGGTACAAAAGAAGAAAAGGACGGGACGATGTTCAGCATCAATGCCATCATGAGCACCAACCTGATCACGGTAGCGCCGTCTGCGACCCTGGCCGAAGCCCGCAGGCTGATGCAAGAGCACCGGATTCATCACATTCCGGTCGTGGAAGGCGACAAACTCGTGGGCCTCGTGACCCTGACGAACGTACTGGCCGCCACCGACAGCTTCCTGCGCGACGACTCGAGCCGCATCCACGCCAACGAAATAGGCATCGAGGATGCCATGGTAACCGACGTCGCCACGGTCGACGTCAATGCCGGTCTGCGGCATGCGGCGTTGTTCCTCGAAAAACATCAGATCGGCTGCCTGCCCGTCCTCGACGACGACAGGCTCGTCGGCATCATCACCGATACGGACTTCGTCGCCGTGGCGATCAACCTGCTCGAGCAGATCGAGGAAGCCGAGCCCGTCGCCGAGGATTACGACGCCGGCGTCGGCTGATCCTCCGCCGCCGCCTCCATCCTGCTGCGCAGCGCGTATTTCGCGTCGCGCTCCGAGCCGAGCAGGATGGCGACCCATCGGGTACGCTCGTCGCTTTCGAGCGCCATCTTCAGCGTCATCGTCAACGGCACGGAAAGCAGCATACCGACCGGACCGAAGATCCAGCCCCACGCGACGAGGCCGACGAACACGACGAGCGGAGAAATGCCCACGCCGTAGCCCATGAGCCGCGGCTCGAGGAAGTTGCCGAATACCACGTTGATGCCGATGAAACCGAGCGCCGTCGCGCCGGCGGCGCCCGGCCCGATCTGCACCAGTGCCAGCAGGACGGCGGGCACCGCGGCGATGATCGAACCGATCGTCGGCACGTAATTCAGCAGGAACGCCAGCATCGCCCAGAGCAGCGGGAAATCGAGCCCGAGCGCCCACGTCAGGATGCCGGCGCAGAGCCCGGTCGCCAGGCTGATGACCGTCTTGATGCCGAGGTAGCGCCCGAGGTTCTGCATGAACTCGCGGGTGCTCTCGAGCGTGTCCGGACTCGCGCCGAACGCGGCCTCGAACTTGGGCTTGGCCGTCGACGCCTCGAGCAGGATGAAGATCATCGTGAAGATGATCAGGAAGGTATTCGTCAGCACCTCGCGCAGGCTGTTGAGCAAACCGGCCACGAGTCCCATGGCGAACCCGGGGTCGATCATGTCGCCCATGCTCTCGACGGACTCGTCGAGATTCAGGTTCGTGACCATCAGGTCGAAGACGCCTTCGATGATGACGTCGAGCCGTGCCTGGTAGGCGGGCAGCGCCGCGGTGAAATCCGCGATCGAGGTCCCGAGAACCATGCCGACGATCGCGAGCAACAACATCAGCATCGTCACGATGAGCAGCGCCGCGAGGATCGAGGGTACGCGGTGCGCCTGCATCCACAGCATCGGACGCACCGTGATCAGCGCCAGAAACGCGGCGATCAGGAACGGCACGAGCAGCACCGACATCATCTGCATGCCGTAGATGACGACGACGACGGCCGCCAGGATGATGATCGCGCTGGTCTTTTGCTGCGGCGCCTGGTCCACGGTGCGTCAGTCGGCCGCCGTCGGCGTGTACTGCTCCGCTTCCTCGCGGCTCAGCTGTTCGATCCTCACCTGCCAGCGCGCCAGCGTGGAGCTGATGCGCAGCTGGTACAGGCCGGAGGTGCGGAACAGCCTGACGCCGTTGCTGCGATGCCTGGCATAGACAACGCGCCCGACGTGCCGGCTCGGGCGAGCTTCGATCAAGGTGATCTCGAGGCCCATCATCTGGTCGTAGTCGCCGTCGAGGCGCCAGTCGAGCACCCACGGCGATTCCACGCGAAAGATGGCGGTCGTCGCGTCGCCCGAGCCCCTGAATTCGGCGACGCGCGTCTTCGCATCCGCCGAGGCCGCGATAGCGGTCAGCAGGACGGCGGCCGCTGCCAAAAGAACTCGTACAGACACGCTGGGGGACTCCGGGCGAAGAGTCCCCGACTATAGACTCGCCGCGGCCCCGGTATCAACCGGCGCCCGGCCCGCCGCCTGGCGTCGAACGCGTTTGCAGGCGTTTCAGGGCGGATCCGTCGCGAGGTACCTGAGGTTTTCGGCCGCGAACGGCCGCGCCGGCCGCCCGATCAGGCGTTCCAGCGTGTCGGGCGGCGCCGTGTTGCCTTCGGCGAGCATCGTCAGCTGGTCGCGGGTCACCGGGTAGAACGGCAGCCAGTCGAACAGCGCGGCGCCGGCGCGCATGAGCGCGAGCGGCACCGGCAGGACGAGCTTGGATCTGCCGCTCGCCGCGGCGACGCGAGACACGATCTGCCGCCAGCTCAGTACCTCGGGGCCCGCCAGTTCGAGCGTCTCGCCGATGGTGGCGTCGTCCGCCAGCGCCGCGACCAAAGCCGCGGCGACGTCCTCGACGAACACGGGCGACAGGCGCACGCCCGGAAACGCGACGGCCGGAACCGGCGGCTTCACCATGTCCCGCTGCAGTTGCGTCGCGAACTCCATCGCACCGCGCGGATCGCCGAAGACGACCGACGGGCGCAACACGGTCACGTCGAGCCCGCCGGCGAGAGCGTGCAGTTCGGCGCGGCGCTTCGTCGACTGGTACGCCGTACCGGGGTCCTTTACGCCGATCGCGCTCATCAGCAGCAGGCGCGACACGCCCCGCTCGCGGGCGGCTGCCACCGTGTCCGCGACACCCCGGAACTGGGCGGCTTCGAACGTGATGTCGCGGCGCGGGAACTCGCGCAGCAAGCCGACGTTGTATACGACGGCCCCGGCGCCGCCGAGCGTTTCGCGCAGCGCGGCACGATCGGCCAGATCGCCGGCCACCCGGCGCACGCAGTCCTGCGGCTGCAGCTTGCCTTCGCTGCCCGGCCGCACGAGGACCGTGACGCGATGCCCCGCATCGACGAGTGCGTCGACGACGTAGCGGCCGACGAAACCCGTGCCCCCGATTATCGCGACGCGCATTGGACAATCTTCCCCTGAGTTCGCATATTGGGAGGGACTCTAACCCACGAAACGACCTGATGCCGCAGACCCGACCGGCGATCGTCTGGTTTCGCCAGGATCTCCGCCTGGCGGACAACCCCGCCCTGCACGCCGCGGTCGCGAGCGGCGCCCCCATTCTCGCCCTTTACGTTCACGATGACGAGGCCGGCGGAGCGTGGCGGCCGGGCCGGGCGAGCGGCTGGTGGCTGCAGCGCAGCCTCGCCCGCCTCGGCGAATCGCTG
>JAKSCZ010000106.1 GCA_022360335.1 Pseudomonadota bacterium | reverse complement strand
TCGCTGCAATTCGGCATGTACGGGCTCATGATCGACAATACGCTGCGGGTGTTCACGGGACACATGCAGGTACAGGCGCGCGGCTACAAGGACGATCAGAAGATGCGCCAGGTCGTGCCGCAGGCCGCGGCGCTGGCCGAGACCCTGCGCACCGCGCTCGGCAGTGAGAAGATCGCCGCGCGCGCCTGGGGCTTCGGTCTCGCCTCGAGCGAGGAGCGCAGCTACGGCATCGGCATCTACGGGGTCGAGCCCGAGTTCGAATCCCGGGTCTCGAACATACCGGGCCTGATCGGCGACGGCCGGTATCTCGATGACGGCGACGCGCTCGAGATCGTGGTCGGCAAGGTTCTGGCGCGTAATCTGCGTGTCGCCGTCGGCGACGAACTGACGCTGCTGGGCAGCGGCGCCGACGGCTCGTTTGCGGCGGCGATCGTCGAAATCGTCGGTATCTTCGACAGCGGCGTACCGGATATCGACCGCAACATCGCCGAGATGCCGCTCGGCGCTTTCCAGGACGTGTTCTACATGAACGCCGCGGGCCACCAGGTCGTGCTGTTCGCGGACTCGCTCGACGACGCGCCGCTGTTGCAGGACCGCGTGACCGGCCTGCTGCCCGACGGGCAGGACCTGGTCGTGCACGACTGGAACGCGTTGCAGCCGGGGCTCCGGCAGGCGATCCAGGCCGACATGAGCAGCGCATTCTTCATGTACGGCGTGCTCGTCGTCCTGGTCGCATTCAGCGTCCTCAACACCCAGCTCATGTCCGTACTCGAACGTACCCATGAGTTCGGCGTCGTCATGGCGCTCGGCCTGCGGCCTGCACGCCTCGGCCGTCTCGTCATGCTGGAGACCGCCCTGATGGGACTCGTCGGGCTCGTGCTCGGCGCGCTCGCCGGCGCCGTCGTGACCTCGTGGTTCATGCACAACGGTCTCGCGATCCCCGGCATGGACGCAATGGCGGCGCAGTTCAACATGCCCGCCCGGATGTACCCGCAGGTGAGCCTGACGACGACGCTGGTCGGACCGGCGGTCGTCTTCACGTTCACGTTACTGGCCGCGGTCTACCCGGCCCTGCGCCTGCACAAGCTGCACGTCGTCGACGCGATGAGGGCCAGGTAATGCACGGGCTGGGCGTACTCCTGCGGCTTGCCCGGCGCTACCTGTGGCGCAATCACCGGCGCACGCTCATCATGATCGGCGCGATCGCGTTCGGCGCCTGGGCGATGATCTTCATGACCGCCCTGACGCTCGGCATGGTCGACCAGGTGTTGGACGACGGCATCAGCGCGCTGCCGGGGCACGTGCAGATGCACGATCCCGGGTTCCTCGACGACCCGAGCATCGGCAACCGCATCGCGCTCGATGACGAGGCGCTCGCCGCATTGTTCGCCGATGCCGGGTTCCGCGGCTGGGCGAGTCGCGTCAGGGTGCCGGCCGTCGTCATGAGCGAGCGCGAATCGCGCGGCGTGACGCTGCTCGGCATCGATCCCGCCGCCGAGCGGGACTTCTCGTTCGTCGACTACGACGCCGTCGACGGCCGCTTCCTCGAAGGAGCCGACGACCGCGGCGTCGTCATCGGTCGCAGGCTCGCCGGGAAGCTCGAGACCGGGGTCGGGAAACGTGTCGTGATCATGAGCCAGGACCCGGAAAACGAGCTCGCCGATCGCGGCTTCCGCGTCGTGGGACTGTTCCGCGCCAACATGCCGGCCTTCGAGGAAAGCTACGTATTCATCGGCAAGCGCACGGCGCAGGAGATGCTGCGGATCGGCGGGGCGACGACCGAGGTCGTGTTCGTCGGCGACGATTATCGCGACGTCGAGCCGCTCTACGACGCCGTGGTCGGTGCCGTCGACGACTCGGTCGAGGTCAGGCGCTGGTACGAGGTCGATGCCTATCTCGGCACCATGCTGCGCGTCATGGACGGCTTCGTGCTGATCTGGGTCGTCGTCATCTTCCTGGCGCTGTCCTTCGGCCTCGTCAACACGCTCGTCATGGCCGTGTTCGAGCGCGTGCGCGAGATCGGGCTGATGATGGCGCTCGGCATGAAGCCGCGCATGATCCTCGGCCAGATCATCGTCGAATCGATGCTGCTGCTCGCGGTCGGGCTCGCCATCGGCGACGTGCTGGCGTGGGCGAGTATCCAGCCGATCAAGGACGGTCTCGACATCTCGATCGTCGCCGAAGGCATGGAGATGATGGGCGCGGCGAGCGTCCTGTACCCGAAGCTCCGTCTTTACGACGTCGTGCTCGCCAACGTCGTCGTCCTGATACTCGGGTTCCTCGCGAGCCTCTCGCCGGCCTGGCGGGCATCGCGCTACGAACCCGTCGAAGCGATTACGAAGGTGGGATGATGAGTGCCGTTCGATGCATGGACCTGTGCAAGACCTACATTCAGGGCGACGAAGCGATCAAGGCGCTCGA
>JAKSCZ010000397.1 GCA_022360335.1 Pseudomonadota bacterium | reverse complement strand
TCATCATCGCGATGCACCACGAGCAGGATATCCGCAGGATGGGGGGAATCCGCAAGTACATGCCGATCACGTACTGGACGGCGCTGGTCGGCTCGCTGGCCCTGATCGGGTTCCCGGGCTCCTCGGGCTTCTTTTCGAAAGACCTGCTCATCGAGGCCGTCAGGGAATCGCACTGGCATGCCGGTTCGTCGCTGGGCGACAGGGTCACGTACTGGACCGCCTATCTCAGCGTGCTGCTCGGCGTGTTCGTGACGGCGCTGTATTCCTTCCGCATGTTCTTCCTCGTGTTCCACGGCAAGGAACGGATGAGCGAGAAGCAGAAATCGCACCTGCACGAGACGCCGGCCGTAGTGACCGTGCCGTTGATCCTGCTGGCGATCCCGTCCGCGGCGATTGGCTGGCTGACCGTCGACGCCGTGCTGTTCGAGGGCTACTTCGGCGGTGCGATTCACGTGCTGTCCTCGCACGACGTCCTCGCGCAGCTGAAAGACACGTTCTGGCACGGACCCGCCGCGCTCGTCGCACACATCTACGTATCGCCGGTCTTCTACCTGGCCGCGCTCGGCGTCCTGACGGCCTGGTTCCTGTACCTGAAGCGGCCGGACGTACCGGAGACGATCCGGCGAAAGGTGTCGGGGCTCTACGAGCTGCTTGATCGCAAGTACTACTTCGACGACCTGTACGTCAGGGGATTCGCGGCGGCGGGCCGCAACGTCGGGCAGTTCCTGTGGCAAAAGGGCGACCGGCTGGTCATCGACGGCCTGCTGGTCAACGGCACGGCGAGGGCGGTCGGCTGGATGGCCGGCTACATGCGCCACATCCAGACCGGCTATCTGTACACCTACGCGTTCGCCATGATCATCGGATTGACGATGCTGCTCGGCTGGCTGATCTGGGTGAGGTGAGACGGTGCTCACGAACTACTTGCTGAGTTTCCTCATCTGGTTCCCGATCGCCGGCGGCGTGGCGCTGCTGGCCATAGGCGACGGCGGCGACGCCAGGTCCTCGCAGGCCCGCCTGATGCGTGCGACGGCGCTGGCGTTCTCGATCCTGACGCTGCTCGCCGGCGTCGGGCTCTATCTCGGCTTCGACAACGCCGAGCGCGGCATGCAGTTCGTCGAACGCATGCCGTGGGTCGAGACGTTCAACGTCTGGTATTACCTCGGCGTCGACGGCATCTCGGCGCCGCTGATCCTGCTGACGGCCTTCATCACGCCGCTCGTGGTGATCGCCGGCTGGGACGCGATCCGGGTCCGGGCGGCGCAGTACTTCGCGGCCTTCCTGATTCTCGAAGGCCTGATGATCGGCGTCTTCAGCGCACTCGACGGCCTGCTGTTCTACGTCTTCTGGGAAGCCATGC
>JAKSCZ010000168.1 GCA_022360335.1 Pseudomonadota bacterium | reverse complement strand
TCCTTGAAGACAACCTGACGACAGATCACTAAGAGAGCCATTATGCGCAGGAATCAACAAGCAGCCGCTGCCGAGGACGAAGCTCAGATTGACCTCACGCCCATGCTGGACGTGGTATTCATCATGCTGATCTTCTTCATCGTGACGGCGACCTTCATCAAGGAAGCGGGTATCCAGGTCGAGCGTCCGGATACGTTCACGGCGGACTCGCAGGACGACGCCGCGATCCTGATCGCGATCAGTGCGAACGACGAGATCTGGGTCGATCGCGAAGAGCGCGATCCGCGCGCGCTGCGAGGCGTCATCGAACGCCTGCACGCGGAGAACCCCAAAGGGTCTATCGTGATCCAGGCGGACGAGGGCTCGACGCACGAAACGCTGGTCATCGTCATGGAGGCGGCAAAAGCCGCCGGCGTTACGAACGTGGCGATCGCATCGGACAACGAGTAGGAACCGGGACGGACATCGCCTGTCAGAACAGGAAACACGGCGGGATGCATCGAGAGCGGCCGGTCCGCTGAGGAGAAAGAGACCATGCTGGGTCGTTATGCAATTTCAATCATCATCGGCTCGTTCGTGACGGTCAGCCTGCTGTTCGTAATGCAGCTCCTGATCGTCACGGGCAAGCAGGCGCTGACCAAACCGCGCGAGCGTTTCAGCCTCGAATTCGTTCGCGTCCGGCGCAACGAGAACCTCAACGTCGAGGACATCGTCCCCGAAAAGCCGCCCAAACCGCCCGAGACGCCGCCCGAGACGCCGCCGCAGGATATGGACAACATCAATCCCGACGCGCCGAAGATCAACGTCGCGCCGCCGACCGTGACCAACTCGCAGGATATCGGCGGTCCCGGCGGCATGAACATCGCCGAAGGCGATTACCTCCCGATCGTGCGCGTTGCGCCGGTGTATCCGGCCCGTGCGTTGTCGCGCGGGCTCGAGGGTTTCGTCGATCTCATGTTCACGGTGACAACGGCCGGCACCGTGAAGGACCCGGTCGTCATACAGTCGACGAGCAGCCTGTTCGAGCGCGCGGCCATTCGAGCCGTGTTGAAGTTCAAGTACAAACCGCGGGTCGTCGACGGGGTTCCGGTCGACGTGCCGGGCGTGAAGACGCGCATTTCGTTCATGCTGGAGGACTGATGCCATGAATCGTCCCTACAACCCGACAACCGCGATCGTCCTCCTCGCCGGTCTGCTCGCATTCGGCACCGGGCACGCCCAGGGCAGCGGAAAGGCCGACGCCGACACCGACAAGACCAAGACCAAGCAGGCGCAGGCCGTCAGCAAGGAGGTCTACGAGCGCATCCAGAAAGCGCAGGAACTCGTGGACGAAAAGGACTACAGCGGCGCCATCCGTCTGCTGAACAGCCTCTACAACCCCGACAAACTGACCGAGTACGAGCAGGCCAACGTCCTCAACTACATCGGATTCACGTACTACAGTATGGACGACATCGACAATGCGATCCGTACGTACGAGAGGATGCTGGCGATTCCCTCGCTCGAGCCGCAAATGGCCAAGCAGACGACGCTGACGATGGCGCAGCTGCTGACGATGGACGAACAGTACGCCAAGGCGCTGTCGGTCCTCGACAGGTGGTTCGTTCTCGAAACCAACCCGCAACCCGAGCAGTTCATCCTCAAGGCGCAGATCCTCTATAACCTCGATCGTTTCAGGGACATGATCGAGCCGATCGAGACGGCGATGAAGGTCGCCAGGGAGAAGGACAAGCCGGTCAAAGAGGACTGGTGGAACCTGCTGAACTTCGCCTATTTCCAGGACGAGAACTATCGCAAGGTTCGCGATATCCAGAAGATCCTGTTGCAGAACTGGCCCAAGGCCCGTTACTGGAAATCGCTGGCCGGCGCCTACACGGAACTCGGCGAGGATGAGAAACTGATCTACGCCTACGATGCCGCACATACGCAGGGGATGCTGGTCAAGGAAGCGGAATTCGTGACGATGGCGCAGCTCTACCTGCAGGCCGAGGTGCCGTACAAGGCCGCCACGCTGCTCCAGGAGAAGATGGACGCGGGCATCGTGGCCAGGAGCGAGAAAAACTACCGGCTGTTGTCGCAGTCGTGGATGCTGTCGATGGAAGACGAGAAGGCCATTCCCGCATTGAAGGCCGCCGCGGGCCTCGCCGACAACGGCGAGCTCGATCAGCGCCTGGCGAATTCCTATCTCAACGTCGGCGAGTACGGCGACTGCGTGTCGTCGGCCAACACGGCGATTCGCAAAGGCGGGTTGAAGAATCCGGACAGCATCCAGATCACGCTGGGCATGTGTCAGTACAACCTGCGGCGTTATGCGGATGCGAAGAAGGCGTTCCGCAATGCCGCCAAGGTGCCACGTTCCCAGCGCACGGCCCGCCAGTGGATCAAGGTCATCGATGCCGAAATCGAGCGCAATCGCCAGATCCGGCTGGCCGAGGAAGCGGCGCGCAAGAAGCGCCAGGAGCTCGAGGCCAAGCGTTCGGCGGCGCGCGCGCAGCACTGATCCGACGGTGAAAAAAAACCTCAAGGAGCGTTGACCCGACCGGGTCGACGCCCCTAAACTTTCGCGGCTTTCGAATACGGAACACCGCCATGGCCCGCATCACCTACATCACGCCCGACGGCACCCGCCACGAGGTCGACGTCGAGAACGGCTACTCCGTCATGGAGGGGGCCATCAACAACAACATCGACGGCATCGTCGCCGAATGCGGTGGCGCATGCGCGTGCGCGACCTGTCACAGCTACATCGACGAGGCGTGGCTCGGCAAGATGCCGGACATGGACGACATGGAGGACAGCATGCTCGATGCTGCATTCGAGCGCAGGGACAACAGCCGGCTGACCTGCCAGCTCGAAGTATCCGACGAGTTCGACGGCCTCGTCGTGCACGTTGCGGAGAACGACTACTAATACCCTCGAGGGGACCGCGTGTCCCCGGACATTCGCCTGATCCGGAGATTTCATATGACGATCGACGCTGGACAGAAAATGCCCGAAGGAAGCTTCGGGATCATGACGGACGACGGGCCGGGGACGCTGTCCGCCGGCGAACTCTTCGCGGGCAAGAAGGTCGTGCTCGTGTCCGTCCCGGGCGCATTCACTCCCACCTGTTCGGTACAGCACCTGCCCGGGCTCGTCGACCACGCGGGAGAATTCGCTGCGAAGGGCGTCGATACCGTCGCCTGTATGGCCGTCAACGACGTGTTCGTCATGGCGGCCTGGGGCAAGGACCGGGGCGTCGACGACAAGGTCCTGATGCTTGCCGACGGCAACGGCGACTATACGCGCGCCCTCGGGCTGGAACTCGATGCAAGCGGCTACGGCATGGGACTCCGCGGCCAGCGATTCGCCATCGTCGTGGACGACGGTGTTGCCACGCACGTCGCGATCGAAGAACCCGGGAGCTTCGACGTCTCGAGCGCGGAATCGGTACTAAACAAGCTGTAGGAGCGGCCGTAGGAGCGGCTGTAGGAGCGGCTTTAGCCGCGATTGCCGCGATTCGGGCCTAAAGGCCCTCCTACGCCGCGAATCGGAACGGGCCAATTCGGGCCTAAAGGCCCTCCTACGTACGATCGGCGGCTAGGTCAGCGCTTCGGTGAGTTCCGGCACGACGGAAAACAGGTCGGCGACCAGGCCGAAGTCGGCCACTTCGAATATCGGCGCTTCTTCGTCCTTGTTGATCGCGACGATGGTCCCTGCATCCTTGATCCCGGTCAGGTGCTGGATGGCGCCGGAGATCCCTATCGCGATATACAGCTCCGGGGCAATGATCTTGCCCGTTTGACCGACTT
>JAKSCZ010000624.1 GCA_022360335.1 Pseudomonadota bacterium | reverse complement strand
GGAACCAGCATGACAGCAAGAAAGATACTGATCGTTGAAGATGAGCAGCCTATTCGCGAGATGATCGCATTTCACCTGTCGCGTGCCGGTTTCGAAACCGTGGAAGCCGCCGACGCACGGAGTGCACGGCGCCTGCTGGCCGACGAGCGGCCCGATCTCGCGCTCATCGACTGGATGCTTCCCGACGCAAGCGGCCTCGAGCTGACGAGAATGCTCAAGCGGGACAGGAGCTTCGAAGACCTGGCGATCGTCATGCTGACGGCGCGCGCCGAGGAGCGCGACAAGATCTCCGGTCTGGAGGGGGGCGCCGACGATTACGTTACGAAACCGTTTTCGCCGCGCGAGTTGATTGCGCGCATCAACGCCGTGTTGCGCCGCTCCAACTCGGCCGGCAACGAAGTGATTACGGCCGGGGTGCTCGAGCTCGATTCCGCAGGACACCGCGTCCTGTCGTCGGGCAAGGAGATCAGGCTCGGACCGACGGAATACAGACTGCTGCAGTTCCTGATGACACACCCCGATCGCGTCTACAGCCGAACGCAGCTGCTGGACCGCGTCTGGGGCGCCAACGTCTATGTCGAGGAACGCACCGTCGACGTCCACGTACGTCGATTGCGCAAGGCGCTGTCCGAACAGAGAGCCGACGACTACATCCAGACGGTTCGCGGAGCGGGTTATCGGTTCTCCACGCGCAGCGTCTGACGGAGCCCTCAGGCCCTGATGTCGGAAGCTGCCAGAAAGACCGTTCTCGGAATCGTCCTGATACTGGCCATCGGCGCCGGCATCGGCTGGATGTACGGCCGGCCGGAAACCGGTCTCCTGATCGCCGCTGTCGCGTGCCTGCTCTGGCAGATCCGGCAACTGCTCAGCTTCGAACGCGCGCTGCGCACCGGAGACTTCGACGATTTCCGACACGGCGAAGGTATCTGGGAACAGATGTTCTCCCGCTTCCAGTTCGAACGCGATCGAGCGGTCCGGCGAAAGAAAGAGTACCGCGGGCTGCTGCGCGAGATCCGCAAGTCGACGAACGCGATGCCCGACGGCGCGGTAATCCTCGATGCCGACAACGAGATCGTCGGTTGCAACCGTGCCGCGAAGGAACTCGCCGGCCTGCGCCGCAAGAAGGACCGCGGGCAGCGCGTGGACAACATCCTGCGCGACCCGGAATTGACGCGTCTCCTGCTCGCGAACGACTACACGGCGACGATCAACATGGCGTCGCCGGTCGGTCACGGCGGCTGGTTGAACTGTCGCGTCGTGCCGTACGGCGCCGATCAGAAGCTGTTGCTGATGCGCGACGTGACCGACCGCATGCGTCTCAGCAAGATGCGCCGCGATTTCGTTGCCAATGCGTCGCACGAATTGCGTTCGCCTTTGACGGTGATCAGCGGCTATCTCGACACGCTCGCCGAGGCGGAGGACATGCCGGCAGGCTGGATCAAGCCGGTCATGCAAATGCAGGCCCAGGCGAACCGGATGAAGATGATCCTCGGCGAGCTGCTGCAGCTCTCTCGCCTCGAAGCGGCCGGTCCGGCGAGCCTGGACGACACGATCGACGTCGTGCAGCTTCTGGAGCGTTCGAAACAGGCGTTCGAGGGCCACGCCCACGTCGCGGCGATCGGCGTTCTCGCCGAATCCGCGGCGCGCTTGCGCGGCAATCAATCCGAGATCGAAACCGTCGTCGTCAATCTCCTGTCGAACGCAGTCCGCCACACGCCGCGCGACGGTACCATCACGCTGGCCTGGCGCTCCGGCGCGAAAGGCGCGGACCTGATCGTGACCGATACGGGCGAGGGCATCGATGCCGAATTCATTCCGAGACTGACCGAGCGTTTCTTTCGCGTCGACAAGGGACGGAGCCGCGATGACGGCGGCACGGGGCTCGGCCTGGCGATCGTCAAGCACGTGCTCGTCCGGCACGACGCGGACCTCGTCGTCAGCAGCGAACCGGGCAGGGGCAGCACGTTTCGCTGCCGTTTTCCCGCCGACCGGGTGGTCGACGTTCCGATCGCCGAGGTGTCGTAGATGGAAGCATCGGGCTACACGGATCACATATCCCGCCGATTCAACAAGGACATCGAGGAGCTCAGGAACAAGGTGCTCGCCATGGGAGGGCTCGTCGAGGCGCAGTTGTCCAAGGCGGTGTCGGCGATCGTCAGCGGAGACAGCGAACTCGGTTTGAAAGTCGCCAACGACGACTACCGGGTCAACAACCTGGAGGTCAGCATCGACGAGGAGTGCGGCCGCATCCTCGCGACGCGCTCTCCGGCCGCAAGTGACCTCAGACTCATCGTTGCGATCATCAAGACGATCACGGACCTCGAGCGGATCGGCGACGAAGCGGAGAAGATCGGTTACCTGGCCGCCAAGCTCGCGGTGATGGACCGCCCGCCCGATTCCTACAGCGAGCTGAAAACCCTGGGCAATCATGTGTCGCACATGCTGCGCGATGCGATGAATGCGTTTGCGAGACTCGATATCAACGACGCCTACGACGTCGCCGCCGAAGACGATCGTGTCGACGAGGAGTACGAGGCCCTGACGCGCCAGTGCATCACGTTCATGATGGAGGATCCGCGTTCGATCAAACGCGTCATGAACGTGACGTGGGTGGCGCGCTCACTGGAGCGCATCGGCGACCACGCCAAGAACATCTGCGAGTACGTGATCTATATGGTACAGGGCAAGGATGTACGTCATACTGCGTATTCCGAATCATCCGATCTCAGCCCCGACGCCGACTGAATGAGTATGCCCAGCCGCCGCCTGCTGAACCTGGCAGGCTTCCTCGCATGTGCCGGTATGATGGGCTTCGCCCTCTACGCCCAGTACGTGCTGCTTCTCGACCCGTGCCCGTTGTGCGTCTTCCAGCGATTCGCGACGATCCTGCTCGGCATCGTCTTCCTGGCGGCCGCGCTTCACGATCCGCAAGCCGTCGGCGCGCGGGTTTACGGCGCGCTCGCCGGCCTGGTCGCGGCATGCGGCGTCGCGATAGCGGGCTGGCACGTCTACCTGCAGAACCTGCCGTCGGACGAGGTCCCCTCGTGCGGTCCCGGCTTCGAGTACATCATGAGCAACTTCGCGCTGTTCGACGCGCTGGGCATGATCTTTCAGGGCTCGGGCGAGTGCGCCGAAGTGCTCTGGCGCTTGTTCGGCCTGTCGATGCCGACATGGGTCGCGATCGGTCTCGGCGGCCTCGGCATCGCCGGCGTGTGGAACGGCTTCCGGCGCAGCTGACGGCAGGTAGGCGCGTCTGCAGGAGCGGCTTCAGCCGCGATTCGGGCCTGAAGGCCCTCCCACAACAGGTAGGAGCGGCTTCAGCCGCGATTCGGGCCTGAAGGCCCTCCCACAACAGGTGGTAGGAGCGGCTTCAGCCGCGATTCGGACCTGAAGGCCCTCCTACAACAGCATCAGCTCCATGATGCGCCGATACATGCCGGTCAGTGCGACGACGTCGCCGATCTTCACGTGTTCGTCGATCTTGTGAATCGACGCATTGACCGGACCGAGTTCCACGACGTCGGCGCCGGCCGGCGAGATGAAACGCCCGTCGGACGTCCCGCCGCCGGTCGACAATTCGGGTGTGCCGCCCGTGTGTTCGGTAACGGCCCACCTGACGGCGTTGATGAGTTTTCCCGGCTTCGTCAGAAACGGCTCGCCGGACAGGTGCCATCTGAGTTCGTAGTCGATGTCGTGACCGTCGAAGATCGCGTGCACTTTTTCCTTTAGCGATTCGTGCGTCCACTCGGTCGAATACCGGAAGTTGAAGCGTGCGGTCAGTTCGTCGGGCGTCACGTTGGGTGCGCCGGCGCCCGCCCGTACGTCGACGACCTGGAAAGACGTCGGCGGGAAAAACTCGTTGCCCTCGTCCCAGGCGACCTCGTGCAGGTCGGCGAGCACGGGCGCGAAGCGCCGAATCGGGTTGTCCGCCAGCTGCGGATAGGCGACGTGCCCCTGCACACCCCGGACCGTCAGGATGCCGCTGAGCGAGCCGCGCCGCCCGATGCGCACGATATCGCCGAGCCGCCTCTGGCTCGACGGCTCGCCGAGGACACACCAGTCGATGTGCTCGCCGCGGTCCGCCAGGGTTTCCACGACCTTCAGCGTGCCGTCGCGCGCGCGGCCCTCCTCGTCGCTCGTTATCAGCAGCGCCAGGCTGCCGGCGTGGTCCGAATGCTGCGCGAGAAACTCCTCGAGCGCCACGATCATGGCGGCGAGGCCGCTCTTCATGTCGGCCGACCCGCGACCGTACAGAAGATCGCCGCGCACGGTCGGTTCGAAAGGCGGCGTGTTCCATTCGTCCTCGTTGCCGGGCGGGACGACGTCGGTGTGGCCCGCGAAGCACAGGACCGGTCCCGCGTCGCCGCGGCGGGCCCACAGGTTGGTCACGTCGTTGAAGGTCAGGGTCTCGCAGCGAAATCCGAGCGCACCGAGCCTCTGCGCAAGGACGTCCTGGCACCCGGCATCGTCCGGTGTGACGGACGGGCGACGGACCAGCTCACACAGCAGGTCAATGGCTGGATCGGTTGTCTGGCGGCTCATCCGGGCGATTCTGCAACAATCTCGTAACGTTGGGTGACTATGCTTCGCGCAGTTTAATCGTTGCTCGTGCCTGCCGAAATGGGCGTCTACCGAAAAGTTCTTTTGCCGGCGTCCATCCTGATCGCCGGCCTGTCCGTCTCGACCCTCGCCCTTGCCCAGGCGAGTCGCGACTACGTGTACGTCGTCGGTTCCTCGACAGTGTATCCGTTTGCCACGGTTGCTGCCGAGCGATTCGGCCGCGGTACGCATTTCAAGACGCCGAAAATCGAGTCGACCGGGTCGGGCGGCGGCCTCAAGCTGTTCTGCGACGGCGTCGGGGTGGACCATCCCGACGTCAGCAGCGCATCGCGCAGGATCAAGCCCTCCGAGCTGGATGCGTGCCGCCGCAACGGCGTCGACGAGATCGTCGAGATCAAGTTCGGCTACGACGGCATCGTCGTCGCCAACGCGATCCGCGCGCCGTCGGTGCAGCTCAGCAGCGCCGACCTCTTCTTTGCGCTCGCCAAATTCGTCCCGGGGAACGCGCCCGGCGAGCTGCGGCCGAACCCGAACCGTACCTGGTCCGATGTGAACCCGGCGCTTCCCGGCCTGCGTATCGAGGTCCTGGGCCCGCCGCCGACGTCCGGTACGCGAGACGCATTCGTCGAAATGGCGATGGAAGCCGGCTGCCGGAGCATCCCGTGGGTCGCGGCACTGGGCGTCACCGACAGGGCGCGCTACCGCGGTATCTGTCACTCGATCCGCGAGGACGGCGCGTTCATCGAAGCCGGCGAGAACGACAACCTGATCGTGCAGAAGCTGGACGCCAACCCGAAGGCATTCGGTATTTTCGGTTTCAACTTCCTCGACCGGAACATGGAGAAGGTCAAAGTCGCGACCGTCGACGGCATCGTGCCGACCTTCGCCGCCATCGAAGACGGGAACTATCCCGTATCGCGTCCGCTGTACCTCTACATCAAGAAAGCGCATGTCGACGTCATTCCCGGACTGAGGGGCTACCTGCGGGAGTTCACGAGCGAGCGGGCCTGGGGCGACGAGGGATACCTTTCGGAGCGGGGGCTGATCCCGATGCCCGCGGACGAGCGGCACGCCATGGCCGTCGCCGTACGAGACCTCGTCCCACTGTCCGGGGAGACATGGAAAGCACCACGCTGATCCTGCTGCTGGCATTCTTCACGGTCGTGTCGTTCTACCTCGGCCGCGGGCGCGCGCTCGCCCGGGTCGGCGGTCCCGGGCGCAGCCTTGCGCTGCACTCGCTGCCCGGATACTACGGCTACTACGTTGCGATATGGACTGCCGTGCCTGCCCTGTTCCTGATGCTCGTCTGGACCGTGGCGGAGCCGAAACTGCTCGTCCTGTTCGTCATCAACAGCCTGCCCGCCGACTACCGGCACCTGCCGACCGGTGAACTGAACCTGCTCGTCAACAACG
>JAKSCZ010000304.1 GCA_022360335.1 Pseudomonadota bacterium | reverse complement strand
GCGCCGGAGAGATAAGGTAACTGTCCCTAAACTCCACAGGAAACCGGACGGCCGGTTGCCGTCGGCGACGGAGATCGAGGAATGACTGTAGACGTCAGTGTGCCCGACAACATCGCGGCGTTCTTCGAGACACCGACGCCCGACGCATGGCTGGACGAAGCCTGCCGGCGCCTGCCCGAGATGTTGCTCGACCACGCGAACTGCGAGCTCAAGGCGGCGTCGACCGCACTCGGCTTTCTGTATCGCTATCCCGACCGCAGCGCCCTCGCGCAGCGCATGTCGCGTCTTGCGCGCGAGGAACTACGGCACTTCGAACAGGTCCGCTCGATCATGGTCGAGATGCGGATACCGTTCGAACGCCTGAGCGCATCGCGCTACGCCGGAGGACTGCGGGATGCGGTGAGGCATGACGAGCCCTGCAGGCTGCTCGACATGCTCCTCATCGGCGCACTGATCGAGGCCCGGTCGTGCGAACGCTTTGCGAAGATCGCGCCCCGGCTGCCCGCACGGCTCGGGAAATTCTACGGCGGGTTGCTCGCATCGGAAGCCCGGCATTTCGAACACTACATTGCGTTTGCGAAATCCGAGTCCGGCATCGCCGAGACGCAGATCGGGGAGCGGCTCGCGGAACTCAAGGCGATCGAGGCGTCGCTGATCACCGGGCCCGACGACGAGTTCCGTTTCCACTCCGGCGTGCCTACTCGGGCACGACCCGCTTCATTCCCTCGACGATCACCGGGATGATCGGCAGCGGCGCCCCGCCCGGACCGTTGGGCTCGGTTTCGTAGCGGGCGATCAGGTCGACGGTCTCCATGCCCTCGACGACGGCACCGAACACCGTATAACCCCAGCGTCCCTCCGTCTGGTGCTTGACCGGATCGAGATTGGCCGTGTTCGGATCGTCGTTCACGTTGTCGACGACGTTGATGTAGAACTGCGTGCCGGCCGAGTGGGGGTCCTGCGTCCGCGCCATCGCGATCGTCGAGCGCCGGTTGGCGAGGCCGTTACCCGATTCGTTCGGGATCGTCGCGTCCGTCTCGTGCAGAGTGAGTGCTTCGTCGTATCCGCCGCCCTGGATCATGAATCCCGGGATGACGCGGTGGAAGATCGTGCCGGTATAGAAGCCCGAGTCGACGTTTTTGAGGAAGTTCGCGACGGTCAGCGGCGCGGCCCTGCCGTCGAGCCGCAATGTGAAGTTTCCGGCCGAGGTCGTCACCTCGACGAAGGCGACGGCAGGTGCCGCTCCCGTCGTGACGAGCGACGGTTTTTCTGCCGGCGGGGTCGTCTCTTCCCCGGGCTGGGAATCACCGGCGGTACACGCGGCGAGCGCCAGGGCAAACATCAGGGAAATCAGTGTCTTGTTCATTGGAAACTCCGGGCAAGGGCCGCGTCAAAGACGCGCAATATAACCGAGCCGATCGCTTGATTGCCAACCGCCGCGCCCGTATTATCGCAGCCCGCGAGAGCCGGCCTCGGCCGCGATCGCGGGCGGAGGCCTGGCTAACGGGGCATGGCGCAGTCTGGTAGCGCAACTGCTTTGGGAGCAGTGGGTCGGCGGTTCGAATCCGTCTGCCCCGACCAGCCGGATTTCCGGTTAGACTAGAACTGTGCGCCCGTAGCTCAGCTGGATAGAGCATCGGCCTTCTAAGCCGGCGGTCGCAGGTTCGAATCCTGCCGGGCGCGCCAGTTTTTCCAGTGAACACGCGGCATGAGCCGCGATACAATTTGAAAACCGTGGTGGGCGTAGCTCAGTTGGTAGAGCCCCGGGTTGTGATCCCGGTCGTCGTGGGTTCGAGTCCCATCGT
>JAKSCZ010000169.1 GCA_022360335.1 Pseudomonadota bacterium | reverse complement strand
GCAAGGCGGCGCTTGCGGAGGAATTGACCGAGCTCGACGACGAGAAGATAGCTGCCGAGGAACAGTTGCGCGAGTCGCGCCGCATGCACGGCCAGGCGGCAGAGCGCATGGAAAGCCTGGCCGCCGAAAAAGCGGACCTCGGGGACCGGCGCGATGAATTGCAGGCGGAGTTGCGCCGGGTACGTGCGCAGGCCGAGGAAGACCGGACGACGGCCCAGAACATCGCGATCCGGTTCGAAAGCCGCCGGACGAGCAGGGAATCGGCCGCGCAAAATCTCGAGCGTATGCGGCGCCAGCTGCAACAATTCCAGGTCCGTGAACGCGAGGTCCGCGAACAGCTCGACGGAAGCCGGACGCCGCTCGCCGAGCACAGGGCGGAACTCGAGCGTCGGCTCGCATCGCGAATAGAGGTGGAAGAAGAGCTCGCGGCGGCGCGCAGGAAGGTCGAGGCGGTAGAGGACGAGCTGCGGGAACTGGATCAGGCGCGTATGCAGATCGACCGGACGGTTGAAGATGCGCGCACGAGGGTCGGCGAAGCGGACATGGCCGTGCAGGAATTGCGCGTGCGCCGCGAAGGCCTCGCGGAACAGCTCGCACAGACGAGTTTCGATCTCGAATCCCTGCTCGAGGAAATGGCGGACGAGGCCGGCGTCGACACCTGGGAGGAGAAGCTCGAAAAGTGCAGGCGGCGGATCGACCGGCTGGGACCGATCAACCTCGCGGCGATCGACGAGTTCAAGGAGCAATCCGAACGCAAGGAGTACCTCGACTCGCAGCTCGCAGACCTGCACGATGCGCTGGAGACGCTGGAAGGCGCTATCCGCAAGATCGATCGCGAGACGCGCACGCGGTTCCGCGAGACGTACAACAACGTCAACGACGGCTTCCAGCGGCTCTTTCCGAAGCTGTTCGGCGGCGGCCATGCGTACCTCGAGCTCACGGGCGACGACCTGCTGTCGGCCGGTATTACCGTCATGGCGCGTCCGCCGGGCAAGCGCAACAGCACGATTCAGCTCCTGTCGGGCGGTGAGAAGGCATTGACGGCCGTTGCGCTCGTCTTCGCTATCTTCGAACTGAATCCGGCGCCGTTCTGCATGCTCGACGAGGTCGATGCACCGCTCGACGACGCCAATGTCGGCCGATTCTGCGACATCGTCGCCGAGATGTCCGAACGCGTGCAATTCGTCTTCATCACCCACAACAAGCTGACGATGGAACTCGCGCGGCAGCTGTCCGGCGTGACCATGCAGGAACCCGGCGTGTCGCGGCTCGTGTCGGTCGACCTCGACGAGGCCGTAAAGATGGCGGCAAGCTAGTCACCGCAGTGCACAGTGGAAATGGACGGTCTTCGTTGGTTGCTGTTGTTCTTCGGACTCCTGGTGATCGCAGGGGTCTACTTCTACAGCCGCCGTCAGAAGACCGGTCTCGACGAACGGGCCGACGCCCCCGTCGGGCGGCTGGAACCGACGATCGATAAGGCCGACGACGCCGAGTCCGGCGAGGAAACCCCGGACGACGAGCCCGCGCCCGAAAGCGAGCCGCAGAAGATCGTAACCTTGCGGCTGATCGGCCGGGACAAGAAACCCTTCCGGGGTGACGAGCTGATCCTGAGCATGCGCGGCATCGGGCTGCGCCACGGCGCGTTCGGGATTTTTCATCGCTACGACGGCAACGACGAGAGCCGGACGGTCTTCAGCGCGGCGAGCCTGGTCGAGCCCGGCAGCTTCGACCTTGCGAACGTCAAGGACCAGGAGATCCCGGGCATCAGCATGTTCATGGTGCTGCCGGGCCCGGTCGACGGCGTCGAGGCTTTCGACCTGATGATGGCTGCCGCGCGCGCACTGGCCCAGACGCTCGACGGCGAACTGCTGGACGAATCGGGCAGTACGCTGAGCATCCAGCGTGAGCGCTACCTGCGCGAAGAGATCATTCAATTCCAGCTCGGTGCCTGACCTTCGCCACAAGATCGAGTCTCTGCGCGAAGAGATCCGATATCACAACTATCGCTACCATACGCTGGACGATATCGAGATCCCGGACGCGGAATACGACCGGCTCATGCGTGAGCTGCAGCGCCTCGAGGGCGAACACCCGGAACTCGTAACGCCGGATTCCCCGACGCAGCGAGTCGGGGCGGAGCCGGACGGGGCGCTCCGGACGGTCGCGCACCGCCTGCCGATGCTGTCACTCGACAACGTATTCGCCGAGGAAGAGCTGCGCGAGTTTCACCGCCGTGTCGCACAAAAGCTCGAGTTCGAAGACGGGGCCGACGATTTGCCGTACGCGGCCGAGCCGAAACTGGACGGCGCCGCCGTGAGTCTCCTGTACGAAAACGGCGTGTTGGTGCGCGGCGCGACGCGCGGCGACGGCACGACGGGCGAGGACGTTACGCACAACGTGCGCACGATCGGCTCCGTTCCCTTGCGGCTCATGGGCGAGGGTCATCCCTCGTTGCTGGAAGTACGGGGCGAGGTGTTCATGCCGCGTGCCGGATTCGAGTCGTACAACGAGAAGGCGAGGGCCGCCGGCGAGAAGACCTTCGTCAATCCGCGCAATGCGGCGGCGGGCAGTCTGCGGCAACTCGATCCG
>JAKSCZ010000258.1 GCA_022360335.1 Pseudomonadota bacterium | reverse complement strand
GTCGGCCTGGCTCTCGGAGTGGATCTCCAGCATGCCGTAGTGCCGCTCGACGATCTGCATGCCGGCGGTTACGTCGGTCGCCTTGAGCGCGACGTCGAGCACGTGATTGATCGCCATGCCGGGCGCGATCTCGACGAACAGGCTCGCCTGCCCGACCTTGGGCAGGTAGCCCTTCGAGATCGTCGCCTGGAACGAGGCGAACTGCGGCTGCAGGGAATCGAGGAAAACGTAGGCTCTCAAATCAAGCATGGGTAAAACTCCTCAAGCGCTGACGCTCGTTGCTTTCGCTTCCCGCAGGATGCCGATGCTGGCGCTCGCGCCCAGGCGCGTCGCACCCGCCTCGATCATCGCCCTGGCATCTTCGTACGAGCTGATACCGCCGGACGCCTTGACCTCCATGCCGGCACCGCGCACGACCCCGGCCATCAGCGCCACGTCGCCGGCCGTCGCCCCGCCGGTCGAGAAGCCGGTCGACGTCTTGACGAAGTCGGCGCGCGCCCGGCGCGCCAGTGCCGATGCGCGGCGCTTCTCGTCATCGGTGAGCAGGGCGGTCTCGATGATGACCTTGCACACCGCGCCGCCGTCGACGCAGTCCTCGACGACGGCGCGGATGTCCCGCAGCACGAGGTCGTCGTCGCCGCCCCTGAGTGCGCCGATGTTCAGGACCATGTCGATCTCGCGCGCACCGTTGCGGATCGCGCGGCGCGCTTCCATCGCCTTGATCGCCGGCTCGTTGGCGCCGAGCGGGAAGCCGACGACCGTACACGTGAGCACCTCGCTGCCGCGCAGCAGATCGGCTGCCAGCGATACCCAGGTCGGATTGACGCACACCGAGCGGAAACCGAATTCGAGCGCCTCGGCGCAGAGCTTCTCGATCTGCTCCCCGGTCGCGTCGGCTTTCAGCAGGGTATGGTCGATATAACGGGCCAGGTCGCCCGGGATGTCGCCCGGCCGCTCGGCGGGTGCGACGCTCGTCAGGCCCGTTGCGCCGAGACGCAGGAATTCGCGTGCCGCCTCCGGGTCGTCCCCGACCGAAGCGCCGTTCGCTTCCGGAGCGGCCAGCGGCCCCATGATCTCGTGCAGGCGGGCGACGATACGATCGACGTCCCGGTCGGACAGGCCGGGGTCGCCCGCCTCCGCGCCGAACATCGCGACGCGGTTCAGGTGGCGCGCCTCGGTGCACTCGGTCTCGAGCCACGCGTCGACGATCTGCTCCGCCAGCCCGGCGCCGATGAGGCCGGCGCCCAGCGTCAGGACGTTGGCGTCGTTGTGCTCGCGGCTGTTGCGAGCGCTGGACAGGTCGTAGGCCATCGCGGCGCGAACGCCCGGCACCTTGTTCGCCGCCATGCACGAGCCGATGCCCGCGCCGTCGATCATGATGCCGACGTCGGCCGTACCGCTCGATACGGCTTCGGCGACCGCGCGGGCGAACACCGGGTAGTCGGTTGCTTCACGAGATGAAGTGCCGACATCGTCGACCCGGTGGCCCGCGCTCGCCAGGTGCGCCAGAAGCCGTTCCTTGAGTTCGAATCCGCCGTGATCGGCGCCGATTGCGATTCGCATCGAAGCCCTCATGCCCACACCGCCGAGTCGTCTGCGGGTTTACCCGACTTCGCCGGCGCCTGGGCCGTCGATTCGGCGTCGAGAATCCGCTGTAACTTCATGACATGAAGTCTGAGTTTCTCAAGCCCCAGATCCGTGATCCGGAATTCGGTCACGGTCCGCTTTCCTCGGGACGTCTTGTTGATGCTGATGTAGCCCACATCGGCGAGTTTCCTCGTTTGTACGTGCAGGTTGCCGTCGGACAGGCTCGTGGCGTCCTTCATTTCCGTGAACGTAACCGGCAGGCCGGGAATAAGCGTGGCCAGGATGCCGAGACGACAGGGGGCGCTGATCATTTGATCGAACTGTAGTTTCACGAACGAATTTACTTTGTTTTACGAAGTATCTGCCCTGAACCCAGCCCCTGTCAAGCGCTGCGAGCGTGCACGGCTCACATTTTCTTCATTTCATGAAGCTATAGGGACAAAGGGCCGTAACAGCCCGGTCAGGCAGCGACGACGGCCTCGAGCGCGACCAGGATCATCTCGTCGAAACCGGTCGCCCGCTCGTCGGTCGAGAGGTGATCGCCGCTCGGGATATCGTCGCTTACCGTGCAGATGGCCGCCGCTTCGACGCCGAATTCGGCCGCGATCGGAAAGATGCCGGCGGCTTCCATCTCGATCCCGTAGACGCCGTACTTCGCCATGGTCTGGAACATGTCGGCGTCGGGCGTATAGAAAAGATCGGCCGAGAAGACGTTGCCGACGTGGTAGCGGACGCCGGCCGCGTCCGCCGCCACGACCGCTTTGTTGACGAGGTCGAAGCTCGCGAGTGCGGCCAGATCGTAGCCGCCGAAACGCATGCGATTGCAGTTGGAATCGGTCGACGCGCCGAGCGCGATGACGAGGTCGCGCAGCCTGACGTCCGGGTGCGACGTACCGCAGCTGCCGACGCGAACGATCCGCCTGACCTGGTAATCCGCGATCAGCTCCCGGCAGTAGATGGACGCCGACGGAATCCCCATCCCGTGCGCCATGACGGAAACGGGCCGTCCCTTGTAGCGCCCGGTGAAGCCCCACATGTTGCGCACGTCGGTGACGCGGCGCGCGTCCTCGAGATAGGTGTCGGCTATGTATTTTGCCCGCAGCGGATCGCCCGGCATCAGCACCGTGTCGGCGAAATCGCCGGCACTCGCGTTCATGTGTTTGGTCGCCATGTTCTTGTTATTGTGCTCCTATGGCACGCGATGTGAAACCCGAAGTCTATGCGGTTCTCGACAATATTTTTGATACCGCTTCCAGGTGTGCCTCGCCGGACCCCCGACCGCTGTTCCGGACTCGAATGACCCGGCGCTGCCTGCCCCTGGTCCTCGTCGTCCTGTCCGCCTGTTCCGGGGGAGAGCATGCGCCGCCCTCGCTGCGGTTCGAGGTCGCCGGGCGCCTCGAGAATCCGGCGATCGACGAGGCGAGCGGATTGGCGCGTTCGCAGCGCGGGAACGGCGTGCTCTGGACGATCAACGATGAAGGCAGGCCGCTGCTGCACGCGCTCGATACGAGCGGCGCGCGGCGTGGCG
>JAKSCZ010000420.1 GCA_022360335.1 Pseudomonadota bacterium | reverse complement strand
GCAATCCGGGATCGGGCGCTGCGGCAATTTCTTCGCCGTTCAGGTACATGGCGTCGACCCGGACATCGTAACGAGCGCCAAAGCGCTCGGCGGCGGAATTCCCTGCGGCGCGGTCCTTTGCTCTGATGGCGTGGCGGCCCACTTCGGTTCGGGCGACCTCGGCTCGACCTTCGGCGGAGGACCGGTCGCGGCCGCCGCCATAGCGGCGACGATCCAGGCGATTGCGGACGAGCAACTACTGGCGAATGTGCGCGCGAGGGAGGCGCAGATTCGCGACGAATGCGTCGTCGGCCCGATACGTAAAATTCAGGGTATGGGGCTGCTGCTCGGCCTGGTCTGCGACCGGCCGGCCGTCGAAGTCAGGGACGCACTGCTCGACCACGACATTCTCACCGGGACGAGCGGCGACCCCGAAGTACTGCGTATCCTCGCGCCGCTGGTATTGCAGCCGGAACACGTCCATCGCCTGGCCCAGACCCTCGAGAATCTGGTGCCAGTCACCTTATAACGACTCTAAAGGTGCCAGTCACCGTATTTCTCGGAAATTGGGTGACTGACACCCTATTACAAGGAAGAACTTATGAAAGCGTTCAACGATCTGGCCGATTTTTCAAGGGAAGAGATTCAGGCTCTTGTGGAACTGGCGGAACGCCTCGACCGCAGCCCGGAACCCGAAGCGCTCAAGGGCAAGGTCCTGTCGCTGCTGTTCCTTAGCCCGTCGCTCAGGACACTGGCGTCGTTTCAGGCTGCGATGGTGCGTCTCGGCGGCGGTTCGTTCGTGATTTCTCCCGATATGTCGATACACGGCCTCGAAGTCCGCGACGGCATCGTCATGGACGGGGTTGCCGCGGAGCACATCCGCGAGGCCGTGCCCGTCATTGCGTCGTACGGCGACGCGATCGGCATCCGTGCGTTCGCCGACCGCAAGAAGATCGACGAGGACCTGGCGGAGTCGCGGTTCAACTCACTGACGGAACTCATCGATACGCCGTACATCAACATGGAGTCGGCGACCAACCATCCCTGTCAGAGCCTGGCCGACTGGAAGACGCTCGACGACTTCGAGATGCCGGCCAACGGCGGCAAGTTCGTGCTGAGCTGGGCCTACCATCCGAAGGCGCTGCCGCTCGCGGTGCCGGCCGCGACGCTGCACATGGCCGCCATGCGCGGCATGGACGTGACCGTCCTGCGCCCGGAAGGTTTCGAACTGCCGGCGCCGGTCATGCAGAAAGCCGTTTTCGCGGCGGAAGAATCGGGCGGCTCGGTCACGGAGACCGCCGACCGCAAGGAAGCCATGGAGAACGCACACGTCGTCTACGCCAAGTCCTGGGCATCGACGAAACATTATGGCGACAGGCTCGCCGATCAGAAACTGCGCGAGCAGCACCTCGACTGGTGCGTCGACGAAGGCTGGTTCGGCAACTCGCAGCCCGATGCGCGTTTCATGCATTGCCTGCCCGTCCGCCGCGGCGTGGTCGTCGCCGACGAAATCCTCGACGGGCCGCGCAGCATCGTCATCCCCGAGGCGCGCAATCGCATGCTCGCACAGATGGCCGTGCTGCACCGGATGCTGGGACAGGACTCATGACCTCGAAGAGAGATCGCGCGATCGTCGTCTCCGCGCTCAAGCACGCGGCGCCGTACATCCGGCTGTTCAAGGGCAAGGTCTTCGTCATCAAGGCCGGCGGCGAAGTGTTCGCCGACCCCGGATTGACGAATGCGCTCGTCGAGCAGGTCGGCATCCTGCACCAGGTCGGCATCCGTGCGGTTCTGATCCACGGCGGCGGACCGCAGTCGACCCAACTCGCCGCCGATCTCGGCCTGGATACGCAATTCGTCGAAGGCCGCAGGGTCACCGATCACGAGTCGCTGAACGTCGCGACGATGATCCTGAACGGACAGATCAATACGCGTATCCTGGCCGCCTGCCGCGACCTGCAGATACCGGCCGTCGGCATCAGCGGCGTCGACGCCGGGCTGATCCGCGCGCACAAGCGGCCGCCCGTCGAGGGCAAGGACGGCCGCTCCGTCGACTACGGATTCGTCGGCGACATCGATGCCGTCGAGGCGGACGTTTTGCAGAAGCAACTCGACAACGGGCTCATGCCGGTCGTCAGTCCGCTCTCGTGCGACGAATCCGGCACCCTGCTCAATATCAACGCGGACACCGTGGCGGCGGCCATCGCGGCGGAACTCAATGCAGAGAAGCTGATCCTCGTCACGGGAGCCAGCGGTATCCTCGGGGACGTCGGCGATCCGGGTTCGCTGATCAGCTACATCGACCGCAAGCACCTGCGCGAACTCCGGGACGGGGGCGTGCTGGCCGACGGCATGCTGCCCAAGGCAGCGGCCATCGACTCGGCGATCAGGAACGGCGTCGCACGCGTGCACGTCATCAGCTACGAGCTGCCCGACAGCATACTGCTCGAGGTATTCACGAACGAAGGCACGGGCACGCTCGTCGTCGATGACGTCAACGCGCTGTCTCCCGAAGAACAGGCGGCGGACGCATGAGCCGCCTCTGGGAAAAGGGACTGCCGCTCGACGAACGCGTCCTGCGCTATACGGCGGGTGAAGACCATCTGCTCGACGCGCGTCTCGTCTCCTACGACGTGCGCGGCTCGATCGCACACGCCGAGATGCTGGCGGCGCAGGAACTCATTTCGCACGACGACTGTCACGCGATCTGTGACGGCCTGCGCGCACTGGAGAAAAGCTTCGACGAGGGCGAGTGGGAGATTACGCTCGAGGACGAAGACGTGCATACGGCGCTCGAGTCGCGCCTGACGGCAGACATCGGGGAGGCCGGCGGCCGCCTGCATCTCGGGCGCTCGCGCAACGACCAGGTGTTGACCGCACTGCGGCTGTACCTGCGCGATGCGGCGCTCGATCTCGCGGGACGCGTGGAGGGCCTGCGCGCATCGATATCGCATCTCGCCGAGCGCCAGGGCGACGTCGGGTTGCCGGGCTACACGCACATGCAGCACGCGATGCCGTCCTCGGTCTCGCTCTGGTGCGGCGGTTTCGAGGAAGGCTTCGCCGACGCCGTCGCCGGCCTCCGGGCCGTG
>JAKSCZ010000017.1 GCA_022360335.1 Pseudomonadota bacterium | reverse complement strand
TTTGGGGCATGTATCCACTATCCACCACCGCCGGCCAATCAGATTGTCTACGTCACGCTCGATAAACCGGTCGAACTGGAATCGCCCTGGGATCCGATCTGGGCGACAGGAGAACTCAAGACGGAATCCTACGAGTCCGATCTCGCTTCGGCGGGATACACGATGGCGGGTCGGACGATCGAAGAATACAAGTACTGACAGATCGTGCAGGGCTCAACGGATTCACCTGCAGGCAATGCAAGGGCGATCGCCGATTGGCTGGGAATAGTGGCGTCGACGGCCTGTGCCATGCACTGCATCCTGATACCGACGCTGCTCGTCACCGGGACGGTCTTTCCCGCGACCGTGCTCGGTGACGAGTCCTTCCATCAGGCGATGTTCTGGATAATCCTGCCGGCGGCGATTGTCGCGTTCGGAATCGGCTGCTGGCGGCACAAGGATCGATGGGTTCTGGCACTCGGCATGATCGGGCTGACCGGCATGGTGTCGGCTGTGGCCGTTCTTCACGACATCGCCGGCGAGGCAGGCGAGCGCATAGTGACGTTGTTGTCCGCAGCCATCCTGGTCGCTGCACACTATCGCAACTTTCGGCTCTGCCGGTCATCTGGCGATTGCGCGCACGAGTCCGGGTGACCTGTTGAGGAGGACCTCGTCGCGCGCCGGCGCAACGGCCGGGACGTGCGGTCTGGATGGATTCCGGGGCTAACGCGCGGCGGGCGGGCCGCCGTTCGCCTCCGGCCGCCACCCGGGCGGTTTGATCAGCAACGCCAGTTTGTTCGCGGCGCCCCGGGTATCCTGTATTCGCCGCCACAGCCGGGTCAGGCCGTGGAGGAACACGACGAAGGGATTGACCGACTCGAGCGGCTCGGCGATGCCGTAGATTACCTTTTCGTCTTCTTCGGCGAACGTACCGAACATCCGGTCCCAGACGATGAAGATACCCCCGTAGTTCTTGTCGATGTACTCGTCGTTCGAACCGTGATGCACGCGATGATGCGACGGCGTGTTCATGACCGCCTCGACGGGTTTCGGCAGCTTGCCGACGACCTCGGTGTGCAACGCGGTCTGATACAGCAGCACGAACACCTCGGAGAAAAAGACGACGAACGGATTGAAGCCGAGGAGAACGAGCGGCAGGTGGAAGAACACCGGCCACAGGTCGTCCATCGGACCGAAGCGGTACGCCACGGAGATGTTGAAGTGCGGCGACGAATGATGAACGCTGTGCGTCGCCCAGGCGATTCCGACGCGGTGCAGGAACCGGTGCTCCCAATAGTAGGCGAAGTCGGCCAGCACGATACAGACTGCCACCGTCGCCCAGTTGATGCCGATGTCGAACATCGCGAACCGGTAGAAAAAGGAAAACGCCGCAACGTAGAAGGCGCCGTACACGACGATGTTCAGGACCAGGTACATGGCCTGGGTCACGAAATTGGTCAATGCGTCGCCCGCCAGAGCCCAGGTGAGCTTTTTCCTGAAGGCGTATCGAAGCAGTTCGAAGGCGAGAAATACCAGCGAAAACACGAAAAACCAGTCGGCGAAGAACTGCTCCCACTCAACCAGCGCGAGTTCGGTCATTGAGCGAAACAGCCAGTCCACAATCGGCGCTCAGCTCCCGCACCCCAGGAACTCGAGAACGGATTTTTTGGCCGTTTGCGCCGCTTTTTTCGGTTCGAGACCCGGACAGATGGCAATTCGGCCGACGTAGCCGTCGATCAGGGCCAGCACCCACTCGGCCAGGTCGGCGGCCGCGTAGCGGTCCGTGATCTTCCCGGATTCGATGCCGCGCGCGATCGTTTCCCGAACCGGCCGGCCGATCCTCTCCGCGTTCGCCTGCATCACCTTGTAAATCGCCGGATTACGGCAGGACTCCGCGTAGATCTCTGCGGCCAGCACCGCGTCTTCGCGGCTGTAGTAGCCGATCGAATCGAACACCAGTCGGGCGATACCCGTCAGGGGGTCCTTGCAATCGGTCAATCGCTTCACGAGCCGATCGATGTCGGGCCGTTCCGACTCGACCAGTGCGCTGACGATGTCGTCTTTGCCGGAGAAGTAGTTGTACGCCCCCCCCGAACTGATGCCGGCCGTATCGAGAATCCGGCGCATCGACGAGCCGTGGAAACCGTGGGCGACGAAGCACGTCCTGGCCGCGTCGAGGATTTGCCGCACGCGGCTGGCGTGTAAGGCCTCGTCTTTCTTCCTGGGCACTTGACCTGAATCCCGCTCGGCTCTATTATAAAACGACTGTTCGTTATATTAATAAATTCACCCGGTCGGCGTCAAGGCTTCCGACGAGGCCCGTGTCGCGCCGGCGCACATTCCAGGAAGGTCGGCCTATGCAAGGCATTCTCGATGTCGGGCTGCTGTTTCGCTACTACCGGTGGCCGGTCGTCGGGACCTGGCTGCTGTTGTTGCTGGAAAACACGCTGCTTGCCCTGATTCCCCTGTTTATCGGACGCGCCATCGACGCGCTGCTGGGCAGCGAAGCGGGCGCCCTGTGGGAGATCGCCGCCGTCATGACGGCGCTGATCGCGGTTGCCAGCGCCCGGCGTGCGTACGACACCCGCTGTTACGGCACCATGCGCGTCCGGCTCGGGGCGGAGGTCGTCCGGCGCATCGGCGACCGGCCGGTGTCGCAGGTCAACGCGCGGCTGGATATGAGCCGTGAAATGGTCGATTTTCTGGAGGGGCACGTGCCGGAGCTGCTCACTGCCGTCGTCCAGGTGGTCGTGAGTATGGCGATCCTGTGGACCTTCGACCGCCGGCTCGGCCTCAGTGCGCTGCTGGTCGTCGCGGGCGTTGCGGTCGTCTACGCGCTCTTCCATCGGCGGTTCTATCGGCTGAACGGCGATCTGAACGCGCAAGTGGAGCAACAGGTCGCGGTTATCGAGCAACGGCAAACGGCGTCCTTGCTCGCGCATCTCAAGCGCCTGCGCCGCTGCGAAATACGATTGTCCGACACCGAAGTGTTCCTCTACGGCGGTATCTTCGTCGGGATGTTCGCCTTTGTCCTGGCCAATTTGTGGTTCGCGTCGACCTTGCCGGCCGTATCCGCCGGCACGATATTCGCGATACTCAGCTACTCCTGGGAACTCGTGGGGTCCGGCATAACGCTCCCGATCGTCCTGCAGCAGTGGTCGCGTCTGAGCGAGATCCGGGAGCGGCTCAACGAAGCGACGGCGGGCGCGCTGCCCGGAGACCGGCAATGATTATCGATACGCCGAAGCGCCGCCCGATCGCGGTCGCCCTGCTGTTGGCCGGGCTGCTGGCGGGCGCGTGGCGGGACGCCGCAGCGCAAGGGGAACCCCCGGCAGAGCCTGCGGCGCTGGCGGTGGAGGTGGCGACGGTCACGCGCGGTCCCGTGACCGAAGTCGTGTTCGCCGACGGCAACGCCCGGGCCGCCAGGCGCGAGTTCCTGGTATTCGAAAGCGGCGGCCGTGTCGCGTTCCTGAAGAGCAACGACGACGGCGGCCCGCTGCGGGAGGGAGACGCCGTGACCGGCGGCGAGCTGCTTGCCGAACTCGATCGCCGTATCGACGATGCGGCGACCCGCGCAGCGCGCGCGGCACTGGACACGGCGCGTGCAGCGCTTGCGAATGCGCGCACCGAGCTCGAACGGGCCAGGCGTTTGAGAGCGGGCCAGGCGATCGCGGAAAGCCAGTACAACGCGATAGAAGCAGGCTACCAACAGGCGCTGGCGGCGGTCCGGGGCGCCGAGGCGCGGTCGGATCAGGCTCGGGCCGGTCTCCGGCAGTTGCAGATACGCGCGCCGTTCGACGGCGTCGTCGCCTTCGTCAATATCCGGGAGGGCGACTACGTATCGCCCGCCCGGTTCGACCGCTCCTCGGACGGAGCGGCTGTGAGGACCAGCCCCGTCGTCGTCATCGACCCGTCGTCGTTCGAGATCCTCGTGGAACTGCCGGTGGTGTCCGGCCGCCGGGTCCGGCCCGGTCAAACCGCCCACATCCTCGACGCGGGCACGCTCGCTCACGTCCAGGAGTACGGCTTCGAATCGCCGGACGGCGCCGAAGGCCTGGATGACCTGCTGATCACCGGCCGGGTGGTTGCCGTGAGCCCGGCGATCGATCCGGGGTCGCGGTCGGTTCGTGCCAGGGTCGTCACGGACGCCGACGCCGGCAGGCTCAGCGACGGCGGCTACGTAACCGTCTGGATAGAGACGGACCGCCGCCGGGACG
>JAKSCZ010000488.1 GCA_022360335.1 Pseudomonadota bacterium | reverse complement strand
GATGATCATCGTCGTGCCGCCGGCCGCCGCGGCCGCGGTGCCCGATTCGAAGTCCTCGCTCGCCACCGTGCCCATGAACGGCAGTTGCATGTGCGTGTGCGGGTCGATGCCGCCCGGCATCACGTATTGCCCGCCCGCGTCGACGGCCCTCGCGCCTTGCGGCGCATCGAGGCCCTCGCCGACGTCGACGATTCTGCCGTCCGAGCAAAGCACGTCCGCAACGAACGTACGGTCGGCATTGACGACCGCGCCACCTTTGATCAGTACGCTCATGATGAGCCTCCCGCATCGCCTCCCGCGGCGAAGAAATAGATGAACCCGCCGAGCACCGAGCCCGTGAACCAGCCGTAAGTATAGAACCAGCCCACGTAGTCGGTCGTGATCGCGACGATCGTCAGCGCGACGGGTACGACGAAAGCGATGAAACCGGCGGTATTCCAGGCGGGGTAGGTGCCGCCGTCCCGGTACAGCGAGATCAGGTCGTATTGCTGCTTCCTGATCAGGAAGTAGTCGACGACCATGATGCCCGCGATCGGCCCGAGCAGGCTCGAGTAACCGATCAGCCAGTTGGAATAGAGGCTCTCGAGGCTGACGTCGGTCTCGAGCCAGCCGAGTTTCTTCAGCAGCTCCCAGCTCATCAGCGCGATGCCGATGACGCCGGTGATCAGCACGCCGCGGTCCTCGTCGATGAATTTCGGCGCGACGTTCTGGAAGACGTTGGTCGGCGACACGATGTTCGCGGCCGTGTTCGTCGAGATCGTCGCGAGGATGATCATGAGCATGGACAGGATGACCCACCACGTGCTCTCGATGCGCCCGATCAGGTTGATCGGGTCGGAGATGGTCTCGCCCACGAGTTCCATCGATGCGGCCGTCAGCACGACGCCCAGTCCCGAGAACAGGAACATCGTCAGCGGCAGGCCGATGATCTGGCCGATGACCTGGCTGCGCTGCGAGCGCGCATAGCGGCTGAAGTCCGGGATGTTGAGCGACAGCGTGGCCCAGAACCCGACCATGGCCGTCAGCGCCGCCATGAAGTAGCCGAACAGCGGTGCGCCTTCGGGCCGGCTCGCCGGCACGGCCAGCAGCTCGTCGAACGAGACCTTCGGCCAGGCCCAGGCGAGCAGTCCGAATGCGACGATGAGCAGCAGCGGCGCCGCGAGCGCTTCGAGATGTTTGATCGACTCCGAGCCGCGGATCACGACGACGATGTTCGCGATCCAGAAGATGAAGAATCCCAGAACCTCGCCCGTGCCGCCGAGCGCCGCCCAGGCCGGGAAGACGGCTGCCAGCATCAGGTGCACGGCGATGCCGCCGAACAGGGTCTGCACGCCGAACCAGCCGCAGGCGACGAGCGCGCGGATCAGCGACGGGACGTTCGAGCCGATGATGCCGAAGGAGGCGCGCAGCACGACGGGGCAGGGGATGCCGTACTTCGTGCCGGGGAACGCATTCAGGGTCAGCGGCACGAGGACGACGATATTGGCGACGAGGATGGTCCAGAGCGCCTCGGAAACCGACAGGCCGAAGTAGGCCGTCAGCACGCCGCCGAGGGTGTAGGTCGGGACGCAGATCGCCATGCCGACCCACAGCGAGGCGACGTTCCAGCGCGACCAGGTCCGCTGCGCGGCCCGCGTCGGGGCGATGTCGTCGTTGTAGCGCGGGCTCTCGACGAGGTCCGTGCCGGGGTCGAGCTCGATGTGCTCGCCGACGGTACGCAGCGTGCTGACTGTCCGCGGTTCAGACATCGGTCAGCGAACCGTAGGTCTCCGGGCGCCGGTCGCGGAAGAACTGCCAGGTGTCGCGTACCTCGCGCAGCATCTCGAGGTCGATCTCGTGCACGAGCAGTTCGTCGTCGCCGTAGCTCGCCTGCGCCTCGATCGTGCCGCGCGGGTTGACGATGTAACTCGAGCCGTAGAACTCGCCCATGCCGTGCGTCGACGCCCAGGGCTCTTCCGTGCCGACGCGGTTGATGGCGCCGATGAACACGCCGTTCGCGGCGGCCGAGGCGGGCTGTTCGAGTTCCCAGAGGTACTTCGACAGTCCGGCCACGGTTGCCGACGGATTGACGATGTACTCGGCCCCGTTCAGCGCGAGCGCGCGCCAGCCCTCGGGGAAGTGCCGGTCGTAGCAGATGTAGACGCCGAGTTTGACGAACGCCGTCTCGAACACGGGATAGCCGAGATCGCCGGGCTTGAAGAAGAACTTCTCGTAGAAGCCGGGATCGACCTGCGGGATGTGGGTCTTGCGGTATTTGCCGAGGTAACGCCCGTCGGCGTCGATGACGGCGGCCGTGTTGTAGTAGACGCCGGTCATGTGTTCTTCGTAGATCGGCACGACGATGACCATGCCGAGTCTCGATGCGTAGTCCTGCATGAGTTTCGTCGTCGGGCCGTCGGGAATCTTCTCGGCCGCGGCGTACCACTTGCGGTCCTGGCCCGGGCAGAAATAGGGCTGCGTGAAGACTTCCTGGAAACACAGGACCTGCACGCCCTGTTTGCCGGCCTCCTCGATGAAGGGAACGTGCGCTTCGATCATGCGGTCCCGGATTTCCCCGGGTTGCATGCTGCCGTCGCCCTTCAATGCCATCTGGATCAGGCCACACTTGAGCTTGGACATGAGTCCCCCTTCCGATGTGCTTGATTCTTTTTGAAGTTTTCTACCGGTCCATGATACCAGCGAAATCGCCGGGATTAGCGCACGGTTGTCCACGAGCCGTGCATCGGGTTGGGCAGGACGTACCAGCCGTTGCCCCAGTAGTGCTCGTAGGTATCGAGCGCCGCGTGCCGCGAGGCGCGTGTCGCCGGTTCCTTGCAGGGGGGCAGCGGTTTCGCCCGTGCGCAGGCGACGAAATCGCCGTAGTCGTCGCCGAACAGCATGATCACGCGATGGGTTTGCGCAATGTGCTCGCGGCGATGCAGTTTCTCCTTGCTCCAGCCCGGCTGCTCCCAGGCCATGAGCACGCGATCGGCATCCGCCCGGATCCCGGCTTCGCGCAGATCGTCGATCGTCACCCGTTCGGCGGGACAGTCGCCCTCGACGCCCGCGAACACCTCGCAGGCCCGGTTCGTCACGAAGAACACCTCGACGCCGAGCGCGCGCGCGGCGGCGACGGTTGCCGCGGCACCGCGGATCGGGACCGCCCTGTTGTTGCGCATCCAGTCGAAGTGACGATACGGCGTATACGGCGCGGACGCTAGGGTCTTCTGGTAGCCGGCGTTGCTCACGACGGTTTCGTCGACGTCGAGAATGACGGCCGGCGGCTTGCCTTCCACGTCGCGCTGCCCGGGCAGCGCCGTCCAGTCGGTGTCGGCGAGCAGGCGCGGCAGGTCGCGGCGCGCCTGCGCGTAGACCTGCGCCGCGACGGCCCGGTACTCGGCCGCGTGTTCGGCCCAGAGCGCGCCGGTATCGAGAGTCTCCGCCGCAGACGGCGCGTCCCGGCCGGTATCGGGCGTGGCGCAAGCCGACAGCAGCAGCGCTGCAAACGATATGTAATGGGTTCTCATGAATATGGTGCCAGTCACCTTATATCGAGTCTAAAGGTACCAGTCACCTTATATCGAGTCTAAGGGTGACCGGTACCTTTAGACTCGATATAAGGTGACTGGCACCATATTCTGGCAACGAAAAAGGGCGGCCCGGAGGCCGCCCTGATTTTTTGCCTGCTTCTCTTAGAACCGATAGGTGAAGCCCATGCGGATGCGCCACAGTGACGCACGCGTAACGCGGGTCAGGCCCTGAGAGAAGTATTCGTTGAAGATGTACTGGCTGCCGTCGGAGCTCAGCTCCGCATTCACGACGGCCGCGCGGCGCGGGAAGCTGCGCTCTTTCAGCACACCCCAGTCGTCGTTCAGGAGGTTGCCGACGTTCTCGATGTTGAACCACAGCAGCGAGCGGTGATCGGGGCTGAAGCCCGGCAGTTCCTGGCTGATGCGCAGGTCCCACTTGTTCCACCAGGCGCCTTCCAGCGAGTTACGCGGCACGATCTCTCCGGCGTACTTGTCCAGGCCGTTATCCGCCGCCCAGGCGAAGAAAGCTTCCTGGTCGAAGCCGGGATCGAACTGCACCAGCGGATCGCCCGGGCCGGTCGGCATGTAGAGGAGCTGGACATCGCTGTCCGGGCAGAAGAACGGCCCGCAGAAGAACATCTCCTCTTCCGAGAACACCGCGCTGTAGGGGCGACCCTGGTTGGCCTGGCCGAACAGCGTGAAGCGCGTCGTCAGGTCGCGGAAGAACTCCTTCTCGTAGCTCATGCTGAGCATGAAGCGATGCGGGATCTCGTAGTTCGAGGTCGCGAGGCCCGGATTGTTCTGATCGGCCGTGGCGATGTTGAAGAAGTTCGAGAACGCGACGGAACTCGTCATCGGGCTGACTTCATCGGACTCGACGTAGGCGTAGCCGAACAGCCAGCTCAGGCCGAAGTCGTGGTCCTTCTGCAAGGTCGCCGAGAACGCAAAGCCCTCGCTATCCGATCCGATCACGTTGTCGAGGATGAAGTCCTGGTTGAACAGCCGGGATGCGCTGCAGTTGATCCAGCCGCCGAAGCTTGCGGTCGGGTCCGTCGCACAGATCGGATCGGCTGCCTTGTCGACGCGGGTGTAGATCGGCCGTCCGTCCGGAGCGGTGTCGTATTGCACCAGGGCGTCGTCGCGGTAGATCGCCGAGTCTTCGGCCCGGGTGAAAATCACGTCGGAGTTAACGACGTAGCCGTCGCCGAACTCCCAGGTGGCGCCGAGTGAGTACTTCCAGGCCTTCGGAATCTTGAAGCCCGGGTCGACGCCGTTGACGCTCGCGTTGCCGACGGTGTTCTGGACGAAATTGATCATCGCCTGCGGTGCGTCGTAGCCCGGCCGGCCGTTGCCGTCCAGGCCGAGCGGGATCGTGTTCAGGCCGTTGTTGGGATCGAGGTTCAGGTCTTCGATGCAGTCGTTGCCGTACAGGCCAACGTCGCCGCAATCGCCTTCCCGCGTCTGCACGGCCGTGAAACCGTCGTTCGAGTAGGCGTTGCTCAGCCAGACGTTCGGGTTGCCGCCGCTGTAGAGGCCGACGCCGCCGCGAACCGTCAGGTTGTCTCTCGCATCCCAGGTGAAGCCCAGGCGCGGCTGCAGCAGCGACTCACCGTCGAAGTTCTGCGCGTTGCTGAAACCGGTGCGTGCGATGAAGCTCGAGTTCTCGCGCGGCAGGTCGTCACTCGTGTACCAGTCGTACCGCAGGCCTGCGACGATCGTCAGGTCGCCGTTGCCCAGCGTGAACTCGTCCTGCAGGTAGAAGGTGTTGACGGCGTACTTGAACTGGCCGGCGGCATCGAACGGATTCAGCGACGGCGCATTGCCGTAGAAGATGTCGTCGGGGCTGAAGGCCTCGAACTGGTCGATACACCCGCTGGGGCTCCAGGGAGCTCTGCTGCTGCAACCGACCGGATCACCGTTGAAGTTGGTGCGGTTCTCGTCGAAGCGGTACTCGCCGCCCACCGAGTGCTGCACGAACACGTTGAAGATGTCGATCTCCTCCTGCTCGAGCCCGGCCGACAGGACGTGGTCGCCGACGATCCAGTTGGCCGCCAGTTTGAAGTTGAAGGTGTCGTATTCGAGGTCGTTGGCCTGGCGCGAGTCGTCGCCGCCCAGATAGACGATTGCGCGATCGAGGTCGCCGTCGTTATCGCCGTCGAAGTAGGTTTCGATCTGCATTTCGCCGAAATCCTGACCGTTGGGCGAGACCTGAGTGTTGTCCAGGTTGGCGAAGCCGATACGCAGCTCCGTGCTGAAGGTGTCGGTCCAGTCCGAGAAGACCTGCGCTGTCGTCGACGTCAGCTCGGCCCCGCGTATGCGGTAGTGGTTGGAGAACTCGTACTCGTCCGAGTCGGTATCGGAACCGAGAATGTTGAAGCCGTCGTTCCATACGTGGGTCAGCCCCGCGTTGTGGCGATCGTTGATGTTCCAGTCGAAGCGCACGAGGTACTTCTCGTCCTCGTTGGGCAAGCTGGCGACCTCGGGGCCCGGCTCCCAGCCGTACTGGTTGACCGCGATGTCGCGGATCCGGTCGAGCTGGGCCTGCGATACGCCGAGTACCGGTCGGCCGCATTCCTGGTCGCCGGCACAGCGGTCGAACAGGTTCGCACCGTCCCACTTCTCGTAGGCGGCGAAGAAGAACAGCTTGTCCTTGATGATCGGACCGCCGATCGTGAAGCCGAAGCGCGTTTCGTCGAATTCGCCGGACGGCAGGTTGTCACCTTCGAGCTTGTCGCCCTGCAGGTCACTGTCGCCGTAGCTGACGAACACCGAGCCGTCGAACTCGTTGGTGCCCGAGCGGGTGACGGCGTTGGTGTTACAGGCCGTGAAGCCGCCGTACTGTACGTCATACGGCGACAGCTCGATGGACACGTTCTGGATGGCGTCATACGGGAACGGCATGCGCTCGGTCGGGTAACCGGAACGGTTCAGACCGAAGTTGTCGTTCATCTTGACGCCGTCGACGGTCGTGCTGTTGAAGCGCGGGTTGGCGCCCAGGCACTGCACGTTGTCCACGTCGGCTTCGTTGATGTAGACCCGCGGGTCCAGGCGCACGACGTCCTTGATGTCACGATCGAAGGCCGGCGCATTCTGAATTTCGTCGAAGTTGAATGTCGACGAAGGTCCGACCGCAACCTGCGCCGATTGAACCAATGCCGCAGTGACGACGATTTCTTCGATCGATTCCGCCG
>JAKSCZ010000457.1 GCA_022360335.1 Pseudomonadota bacterium | reverse complement strand
TAGTTCGCGAGGTCTTCGAAATCGCGGCTGTTGCGCGTCAGGCCCGGCAGGCAGATCACTGGCGTGCCCGGCTGCTCGCTGCCGAAATCCCGGTAGTAGAGTTGCAACCCGTCCCGGCTCGTGTAGAAGCCCGCGTTGTCTGCCTGTGTCATTTGAGGATCTCCGCAAACTCGGTGCGCAACTCGCGCTTGAGTACCTTGCCGTTGGGATTGCGCGGCAGCTCATCGACGAACACCGCGGCCGCGATGCGCTGCTGTTTGCCGACGCGTCCGTTCACCCAACCGGTCAGGGTTTCGGCATCGATGTCGGCGCCCTGCGTCGGCACGACGACAGCCAGCGGCGTCTCGCCCCACTTGTCGTGCCCGACACCGATGACGGCGACCTCACTGACCGCCTCGTGCTCGACCAGGGCCGCCTCGATGTCGGCCGGGTAGACGTTCTGGCCGCCCGAGATGATCATGTCTTTCTTGCGATCGACGAGATACAGGAAGCCGTCCGCGTCGAGCTTGCCGATGTCGCCGGTGCGCAGCCAGCGCCGCCCGGACGGGTGTACCCAGGTCGCCTCCTCGTTGGCCTCGTCGTTCGTGTGGTAGCCGGCCATCATGAAGCGGCAATGGCCGACGATCTCGCCCGGTTCGCCGGCCGGCAGGATCTCGTCGCCGTCGCCGAGGACCGCGAGTTGCTGGCCGGGGCAGGCTCGGCCGACGGAGGCCGCCTTGTCGAGCAGATCCTCGGGCGAGAGTATCGTGACGAGTCCCTCGGTCAGGCCGTAGAGTTCGATGAACTGCCCGGGCCAGCGCCGGGCGAGTTCGCGTTTGAGCCCGACGGCGAGCGGCGAACCGCAACACATGCACGCATCGAGGCTCGACAGGTCGTAGGTGCCGAAGTCAGGGTGCTCGATGAGCTTCCGGTACTGCAGCGGCACCATGGCCGCGTGCGTCACCCGGTGTTTCCCGATCGTCGCCAGGCAATCCTCGACGTCGAAACGCCGCGACACGACGAGCGTGCCGCCGGCGAAGAAGGTCGCGAGCATGCCGACCCAGACGATGTTCGAGAACAGGCCGAGGTTGCACAAGGTGCGCGCACCCGCGTGGTAGCGCAGCGCGACGGCCAGGTCGCTGCCCCAGGCCTCACGGCAGGCGTGGTCGTGGACGATGCCCTTGGGCAGCCCGGTCGTACCCGAACTGTAGATGATGTTGCACTCGTCCCCGGGCGCGATGTTCACGTCGGGCGCGTCTGCAGACGCCGCATCGCGCATGGCGACATAGTCGTGCCAGCCGTCGGGCGAGCGGCCGGGCGCGATGAAGCGACCTTCGAAGCGGTCGCCGATCCGCTCACGCAGGCATTCGATCCGTTGCACGTGTTCGCCGGAGGCGATGACGGCCCTGGCGTCCGAGTTGCCGATCATGCCCGCTACGGCATCGTCGGTGATCGACACGTTGAGCGGTACCGCGACGAGGCCCGCACGAATGATGCCGAACATGGCCTCGACCATCTCGTAGCTGTTTTGCATGAACACGACGACGCGATCGCCTTGCGCCAGCCCGCTGTCCCGCAGCGCGTTCGCGACCCGCGCGGCGCCCTCGCCGAACGCGGTCCAGCTGATTTCCTCGTCGTCGACGATGACGGCCGGTTTCGCGCCGAGGAATGCCTGGTTCATCGCAATGATGTCGGGGATCAGCAAGGGCTTGGGTGAAAACCACGCCATACGGGGCATCCGCTAAATTCAACGAGCGTTGAATACTAGTTGAACGACTGTTGAAATTCAAACAGGGGTCGGTTAGCGTGTCGCGCATGGCGCATACCAGACAACCGACAAGAGAGCGCATCCTCGACGCCGCCGAAGCCTTGTTCGCGCAACGCGGTTTCGAAGGCGTATCGGTTCGGCAGATCATGAGCCAGGCCGACGCCGACGTCTCCCTGGCCTATTACCATTTCAAATCGAAACGGGATCTTTTCGATCAGGTCATGCTGCGCAAGGTCGAGTACCTCAACGAGATCCGCTTGCAGGCCCTCGAGGAAGTCGAAGAGCGGCACCGGGACGACGAGCCGTCGGTCGAGGAGATCATCGGCGCGTTCACCAGGCCGCTGCTGCAGCTGCTTGCCGACGACCACGAGAAATGGAGCCACTATTTCCAGCTGATCGCCCAGATCAACAATTCGCCCGAAATGGGCGGCGAGCTGATGTCGCGTTACTTCGACCCGCTCGTATCGCGCTTCATCGACGCCCTCAAAAAAGCCCTGCCCGACAGCGGCCCGGCCGATCTCTACTGGAGCTACCACTTCCTGTCCGGTGCGCTGACGCTGACCTTCGCCGAGACGGGCCGTATCGACAACCTCTCGGGCGGCGTCTGCAAGTCGACCGACATCGCCGCGGTCGACGAGCGCATGCCCGAATTCCTCGCCGCGGGCTTCCGCGCGCTCTGCAGCCGCTAGTTCGGGGTCGTCGCACAACCGGCGACCGGGCGCGCCCGTCCTTGAATTTCAACGGACGTTCAATTAGCATCCCTTCAACGTTCGTTGAATGAATCGGGCGCCCAGCGCCTCGCAATCATGAGGGGGAATCATGCAACATCGTATATTTTCAATGTCTTACAAGGCGATCCCGGGGCTCGCCCTGGGCCTCGGGCTGGCGTCGCTCGGGCCGCCGGCCGCGGCGCAGGACGACGGTGCCGACGAATACCTCGATGAGGTGACGGTCACGGCACGGCGCCGCGAAGAGTCGCTGCAGGACGTGCCGATCGCCGTTTCGGCGTTCTCGGGCGGGCAGCTCGAGGAGATCGGCGCCGTCGATATCACGGCGCTGACCAATCAGGCGCCGAACATTCAGCTCGAGGTGTCGCGCGCCACGAATACGACGCTGACCGCCTACATTCGCGGCGTCGGCCAGCAGGACCCGGTCGCCGGCTGGGAAGGCGGCGTCGGTATCTACCTCGACGACGTCTATCTCGCGCGCCCGCAGGGCACGGTGTTCGACGTCTATGACGTCGAGCGCATCGAGGTATTGCGCGGCCCGCAGGGCACGCTGTACGGCCGCAACACGATCGGCGGCGCCGTTCGCTACGTGACCAAGCGCCTCTCCGCCGAACCGGCATTCAGCATCAAGGCAGCGGTCGGCTCGTACGATCAGCGGGACCTCATCGTCAAAGGCAATATGCCGTTCACCGACGCGTTCCGGGTCGGCGCCACGCTGGCCAGTTTCAGGCGTGACGGCTGGGGCGACTACCTGACCACGGGCGAAGAGAACGCCGACAAGAGCATCTTCGCGGGTCGCGTCAGCGTGGAATGGGAGCCGAGCGACGACGTCTTCGTACGTCTGTTCGGTGACTTCAGCGAAGACGACTCGACCTCGCGCCAGGGCCATCGCCTGCTCGTCGGACCGGCCGGTGAGCCAGTCCTCGGCGACGTCTGGGATACGCGCGCCGGCATCTCGGAATTCCCGGCCTCGACGGGCGGATTGAACCCGGAGACGACCCAGGGCGGCATCGGCCTGCAGGTCGAATGGGATATCAACGACGAGTTGCAGTTCAAGTCGATCACCTCGAGCCGCTCGGACAAGAGCGAGAGCTGGATCGATTTCGACAACCTGGCGACAGACTACTTCGATGCACCGGTTGTCTACGACAACGAACAGTTCAGCCAGGAATTCCAGTTCACGTATACGGGCGAACGTCTCGCCGGCGTGTTCGGCCTCTATTACCTCGATGCCAACGCCTTCGACGCCTTCGACGTCGTCATTTTCAGCTCACTGACGGCGTTCACGCTCGGCGACTACGACACGGACGCGTGGGCCGCGTTCTTCGACTTCAGCTACGCGTTGAACGACGAGTGGATCCTGTCGGTCGGCGGCCGCTATACCGAGGACGAGCGCACGGCACGGGTCGTACGCGAGACGTTTGCCGGCCTGGGGTCGCCCTTCTTCGGCGGGTCGGGCGTGTCGATTACCGTACCGACCGAAGGCGTGCCGGAATTCAACGGCAACCGCACGGACAGCGAGTTCACGCCGCGCGTCAGCCTGAGCTATGCGCCGTCGGACCAACACAATCTCTACCTCGCCTACAGCGAAGGCTTCAAGGGCGGCGGCTTCGATCCGCGAGGCGCCTACAACATCGCCGAGGTTCGCCAGGGCTTCGCCCCCGAGTCCGTGGAATCGATCGAACTCGGCGCCAAGTCGGTCTGGTCGGGCGGCCGGGTAACGACCAACGTCGCCGTGTTCACGATGGATTACACGGACGTGCAGATACCGGGTTCCGTGTTGCTCGACACCGACGGCGACGGTGAGGTGGACGGTTTCGCAGGCAAGGTCACCAATGCGGGCGGCGCCGAAGTGCAGGGTCTCGAGGTCGAGGCCGTTGCCCGCCTGACGGACAACTTCACGGCAACCCTCGCGCTCGGCCTGATCGACGCGGACTACACCGAGTGGCTCGAGGCAACGACCGACCCGGTGACGGGCGACCCGGTCTTCGTCGACATCTCGGACACGCGCGAGTTCCAGAACACGCCCGAGACGACGATGAGCCTGAATCTGCGTTACGAGCGCCCGCTGGCGGCCGGTAGCCTGGCGATCAACGGCGGCATCTCCTACCGCGACTCGACGCATCAGTTCGAGGTCCCGAATCCGCTGACGGACCAGGACTCGTTTACGCTTTACGACCTGAGCGCCGTCTGGACCTCGGACGACGGCAAGTACGAGCTCGGCCTGCACGGCCGCAACCTCGGCGACGAGGAGTACATTGCCGCCGCCTACGATTTCCCGACCGTCGTCAATTCGGTGATCGGCTTCTACGGTCCGCCGCGCACGGTCACGTTGAGCGGCACGGTCAACTTCTTCTGATCGAGGACTTGCGCGGTACCCCCCCGCCGCAACGTCTGACCCGAGGCCACTTCCCGCGAAGTGGCCTCTTCTTTTTCGGGTTGGTGGTGGTGCCAGTCACCTTAAAACTAGGTAGTAAACACATTAGCAAACGCTAAAGTAACGTCGTATGCTGCGGCCATGAGTCACTGCTGCCACAGCGCCGAGCCGCCCGCGACGATTCCGCCCCCGAATCGCCGCCTCGTCGCGACGGCGGGCGTCTTCCTCGCCGTGCTGGGACTGTCGTTCCTGCCCGCGCTGGCGCCGCTCAACGACAGCATGTCGTCCTACCTGCGGCTGGTCTGGTGGGCCGTGCTGCTCGGTCTCGTGCTCGGCGGCATCATCGATTACTTCGTGCCCGACGGATTCGTCGTCAAACTGCTCGGGCGGCGCAGCAGGCTGACGCTCGTCAATGCCGTTCTCGCGGGCTTTCTGATGTCGGCCTGCTCGCACGGCATCCTGGCGATCGCGATCCAGCTCTACAGGAAAGGCGCGAGCGTCCCGGCCGTCATCACGTTCCTGCTGGCCTCGCCCTGGGCGAACCTGCCGATGACCGTGTTGTTGTTCGGCTTCTTCGGCATCAGGGCGCTGCTGTTCGTCGGCGGCGCAATGCTCATTGCACTGATCACAGGCATCGTCTTCACCGTGCTGGATGAGTTCGGACTGATCGAGGGACCGGCCAGGGGCGTGGAAGCGCAGAACGTCTCCTGGGAGCGCGTCACGAACTTCGACGCACGGGCGTCGGTCAGGGGCGTCGCGACCGGTCTCGTGTCGCTCGCCAACATGGTGCTGTGGTGGATCCTGATCGGCATCCTCGCCGCATCGCTGATCGGCGCCTACGTTCCCGATCACTGGTTCATGGAATACCTCGGACCGAACTTCACGGGCATGCTGGTCACGCTGCTGTTCGCCACCGTGCTCGAGGTCTGCAGCGAAGGCACCTCGCCGATCGCGTTCGAGATATTCAACAAGACGGCGGCGCTCGGCAACCCGTTCGTCTTCCTGATGGCGGGCGTCGCGACCGATTACACCGAAATCGGCCTGCTCTGGACGAACATCGGCCGGCGGACCGCGATCTGGCTGCCCGTCGTCACGGTACCGCAGATCCTGCTGCTCGGGATGTGGCTCAACCGCTTAGCCTGAGGCGACGGGCCCGAGTGTACCGCCGGCCGCGTGATGAAACGGCAGTCGGCGAAACAGACGCTTCGCCCTTCGTCCCGCTTCGGCCCGCCCCGGTCAGGAGAACTGATTCATCGTGTTGTCCTCGCCGCCGGCCTTCAGGGCCGCGTCGCCGGCGAAGTACTCCTTGTGATCGTCGCCGATGTCCGACCCGGCCATGTTCTGGTGCTTCACGCACGCGATGCCCTGGCGAATCTCCTCGCGCTGCACGTGCAGCACGTAGCCGAGCATCCCGAGTTCGCCGAAGTACTCTTTCGACAGCGTGTCCGTGGACAGCGCAGCCGTATGGTACGTCGGCAGCGTGATCAGGTGATGGAAGATACCGGCGTCGCGGGAGGCATCGGCCTGGAAGGTACGGATCTTCTCGTCGGCCGCGTCCGACAGCGCCGTGCCGTCGTACTCGACGCTCATCAGATTGTCGCGATCGTAGGCCGAGACGTCCTTGCCCTCGCCGGCCCACGCGTCGTAGATCTGCTGGCGGAAGTTCAGCGTCCAGTTGAACGACGGGCTGTTGTTGTAGACGAGCTTCGCGTTCGGGACGACTTCGCGGATGCGCTCGACCATGCCGCCGATCTGGCCGATGTGCGGCTTCTCGGTCTCGATCCAGAGCAGGTCCGCGCCGTTTTGCAGCGACGTGATGCAGTCGAGTACGCAGCGGTCCTCGCCCGTGCCCGGGCGGAACTGGAACAGGTTGCTCGGCAGGCGCTTCGGGTGCATGAACTTGCCGTCCCGCTTGATCAGGACGTCGCCGTTCCTGAGTTCTTCGGGCGTTACCTCGTCGCAGTCGAGGAACGCGTTGTACCGGTCGCCGAGGTCGCCGGGCTCGTGCGTCACGGCGATCTGTTTCGTCAGGCCGGCGCCCAGCGAGTCGGTGCGCGCCACGATGATGCCGTCGTCGACGCCGAGTTCGAGGAACGCGTAACGAATGGCCCGGATCTTCGCGAGGAAGTCCTCGTGCGGGACCGTGACCTTGCCGTCCTGATGACCGCACTGTTTCTCGTCGGACACCTGGTTCTCGATCTGCAATGCACAGGCGCCCGCCTCGATCATCTTCCTGGCGAGCAGGTAAGTCGCCTCGGCGTTGCCGAAACCGGCGTCGATGTCGGCGATGATCGGCACAACGTGCGTCTCGAAGTCGTCGATCCGGTTCCTGACGTCGCGCTCTCTGAGCGCGTTGCCCTCGTCACGCGCTTCGTCGAGTTCGCGGAACAGCCCGTTGAGTTCGCGTGCATCGGCCTGGCGCAGGAACGTGTAGAGCTCCTCGATCAGCGCCGGTACCGAAGTCTTCTCGTGCATCGACTGGTCGGGCAGAGGACCGAATTCGGAGCGCAGCGCCGCGACCATCCAGCCCGAGAGGTAGAGGTAGCGGCCCTTCGTGCTGCCGAAGTGCTTCTTGATCGAGATCATCTTCTGCTGGCCGATGAAGCCGTGCCAGCAGCCGAGCGACTGCGTGTACTGCGACGAATCGGCGTCGTAGCGCGCCATGTCCTCGCGCATGATCTTCGCCGTGTACCTCGCAATGTCGAGGCCGGTCCTGAAACGGTTCTGCGCCCTCATGCGCGCGACGGATTCCGGGTCGATGGCATCCCAGGCGCTGCCGTTACCGGCGATCAGGCCGGCGGCGGACTGGATGTCGTCTGCATACTGAGACATGGCACTCCCTCTGGTCCGAAAGCTTGAGGACGCGGGCCGATTCCCCGCCCGCTGCGCGCAGTCTACCCGCCGATAGTGAAGAATTTCACAAAGAAAATTTTACACTGTCAATTTCACGGTTCCGCAGGTCCCGCCCGCCGCGTCATGGTTTAAAATAAGTATTGACTTAATTAAGTATT
>JAKSCZ010000540.1 GCA_022360335.1 Pseudomonadota bacterium | reverse complement strand
GCTGGGTGCCGGCAGGCACGACCGACAACATGACGCAGCTCGCGTCCTCGCTCACGAAACAGAACGTCGGTACCGACCGGCAGATCGTCGACGTCGGCGGACGATGGAAACCGTCGGACAACTTCCGCCTGTTCGCCGACTTCCGGCGGCAGACGAAGGACGGCATCGACATCACGAGCGCCGGTTCCTATACGCAGGCGTCGTTCCTGCCGCGCTGGGTCGATCACGAAACCGACCAGGTGGACGCGGGCGTCCACTACGCGAAGGACAATCTCAGCCTGACACTGGCCTGGTACGGTTCGTTTTTCACCAACGGCAACCCGTCGCTGACCTGGGAGACGCCGTTCCTCGCGCCGCCGGATGCGGCGACGCTGCGCCAGGCGCGCGAGCCCGACAACGACTTCCAGCAGGTCTCGCTGTCGGGTAAGTACCGCTTCGCCACGTGGAATACGATCGCCGCATTCCTGATCGCCTCCGGCAAGGGTGAACAGAACGCGGCATTGCTGCCATACACGATCAATCCGGGCCTTGCAGCGCCTTCCCTGCCGACGTCGTCGCTCGACGCCGAGGTCGATACGGCGAACTACTCGTTCACACTGACGTCCCGGCCGGTCGACGGGCTGCGCGTCAAGTTCGGCTACCGTTACGACGAACGCGACAACGAGACGCCCGTCTTCGACTGGAGCCGCGTCATCGTCGACGTGATCCCGGGCGGCGAGCTCGAGAGGAACGTGCCGTACAGCTACGACCGCGCGCACACGACGTTCAGTGCAGAGTACCTGCTGTTCGACGAACTGCGCGTCTCCGCCGGCTACGAATACAAGGAGACCAACCGCGATTACCAGGAAGTCGCCGAACAGACGACCGAGCGCGGCTGGGGCCAGCTGCGGTGGAAACCGGTCGCGTGGCTGGACATCCGGGCCAGGGGCGGCGCGTCGCAGCGCAGCAACGACCGCTACGACGAGACCGTCGCGGCCGGCCTCGGCCAGAACCCGCTCATGCGCAAATACCATCTCGCCTATCGCTATCGCGAATTCGGCGAGGTAGTCGCGTCGATCACGCCCGTCGAGTCCCCGCTGTCCTTCAGCGTCTCGGCGCTGTTCGCCGACGATGACTACAGGGAGTCGTGGATCGGGCTGAACGGGAGCGAGGAATTCCGCGCCACGGCCGACGTCAGCTGGGCCGTCTCGGAAGACGCGTCGGTCTACGTAATCTACGGCACCGACTCGATCGACGCGCACCAGACGGGGGCCGAGCAGTTCGGTTCCTGGGACTGGAGCGCGTTTCACGAGGACACGTTCGATCACGCGGGCTTCGGTTTCGCGTACCGGCCGGGCGAGGGCCGTTTCAGCCTGCGTTTCGACTACGACCACGGCGCCGGAGAAACGAAGATCTCGCTCGACAGCCTGAGCGGCGGGTTGAGCCGCCTGCCGGCGCTCGAGTCGACGCTCGACTCGATCCGGGCCGAGGCGAGTTACGACTTTTCGGATCGCTGGTCCGGGACGTTCAGCCTGCGCTACGAGGACTTCGAACTCGAGGACTGGGCGCTGGTCTCGCACACGGCGTTGCCCACGATCCTGTCGATGGGCGCGCGGCCTTACGATTACGACGTCTATGCCGTCGGGATCGGCTTCCGCTACCGTTTCGGCGCGGACGAGATTACGCTGGCCGAGTGATCCCCCGGCTGCAGACCGAGCCGTCGCACGAGAGACCGCCTGAACGCTTCTTTGGCGGCCGGGTCGATGACGTTGATGCCGCGCACGCCGGAGAGCCTCTGCACGAGTTCGACGGCGGCGGCGGTCTGCGTTGCGGGTCCGGTTACGAGGTCCGGCTTGAGCCCGAACGCCTTCTCGACACCGACGACCGCGTACGGGTCCGACGCGCACAGGATCGTACAGACGATAGCGTGACCCAACTCGTCGATGATCGCCGCGCCGTTATACGGCTCGAGCGGCGACGCGCCGGCCTCGGCCACGAGAAAATCGGGGGAGAGGCCGTCGATGTGGCCGAGCAGCGGCCGGATCGCAGCCCGGAATTCGTCTTCGGGGACGGCGGTCGACGGCAGGCCGGCATCGACGAAGTCGAACACCCTCGTCGCGCCGGTCTTGAGAAAGCTCAGGATGTCGCGATAGCGGCCCGCGCCCGTCAGTTTGGCGCCGACGACGAACAAGCCGGCACGGTCCAGTTCCTTGCACACGCGGCGCCCGGCCGTCGTCTTGCCCGCGGACATGGACGTTCCCACCAGCAAGACCGTCGGCACGTTGAACGCGTGCGTGTCCGAACGCATCGCGAAATCGGACATGCGCAGCTTCCGTCCCCTGCGGCAGAGGTGGCCCCGGTATTCGAGCTCGAGCGGCGGCGGCAGTAATTGCGACAACGACGTGTAGAGCCCCAGGAGGCCAGCGCTCGTCAGCGCGTGCATGCGGCCGTCCGGCGATATGTCGCGCCAGCTGCCGACCCCCTCGAGCGTCGCCTTGCGATCGCCGAGTGCGCCGACTACCCAGTCGCCGGGCTCGACGCGCACCATGTGACCGCTGCGATCCTCGATGCGATACAGCGGCGTCGGAGTACCGACGACTTCGGTTTCGATGTAGTCGCCCGTCGCCCAGTCGGGTCGCAGCAACGGCGTCACGTCGAAATTGCTGTTCCTGAAGTCGGCGATGCGCGCGAGCGATCCGTAGAGCCGGGTACTCATTGTCGTTCCTCCGTTCAGACCTCCATCGCCGGCATCGACAGCAGCATGGCGAGCAGCGCGGCGCGTTCCAGCGTCCTGTCGATCAGCAGGTGTTCGTGAACGGCGTGCGCGCCGTCGCCGACCGGTCCGAGGCCGTCGACCGTCGCCGTGAACCGGCTCGTCGTGTTGCCGTCGGAACCGCCCCCGGCGCGCGCCTGGTGCAGTTCGAAACCGAGCGCTTCGCCGGCTTGCCTCGTGCGCTCCCACAATTTCTGGTTGCGCGGAGTCGGCTCCATCGACGGACGCCCGATGCCGCCCTCGATGTGAAGCCGAACCTCGGGATCGTTGGGCTCGATGGAGTGGATGATGTATTCGATCTCATTGCCGGCCGCAATCGTCGGCACCCGGACATCGACGACGGCCTTGCTGTGCGGCGCGACGATATTGGGCCGGATGCCGCCGTCGACGGTGCCGACATTCACGCTAATACCGCGATCCACGTCGTTGAGCGCAAACAGCTTCTGGATCACGTGCGACAACTCGAGGATGGCGCTCGCACCGCCCTCCGGATCGAGTCCGGCATGAGCGGCCTTGCCGTAGACCGTGATCGTGAAGCGTCCGAGGCCCTTGCGCGCCGTCTTGATATCGCCGCGGGAGCCGAGCGCGGGCTCGAGCACGAGTGCGCGGTCGGCGTGCCGCGCGAGGCAGCGGATGTAGCGCGTCGACGAGCGACTGCCGATCTCCTCGTCGGCATTGACGAACACGACCGGGACGACGGGTGTCTCGATATCGAGCTCGACAAGCGTGCGCAAGGCAACGACGAGCTGCGCGAGGCCGCCTTTCATGTCGAACGAACCGGGCCCGTGAATCACGTTGCCGTCGAGACGAAACGGCCGTTCCTCGATCGTGCCGACCGGCCATACCGTATCGAAGTGGCCCACAACGAGCTGCAGCGGCGCACCGCGCCGGCGCACCGCCGGTCGCGCAAAGATGTGGCGCGGTCCGTCGGGGACTCCGGTCTCACGCGTCTCGAAGCCGACCTCCGCGAGGGCGAGACGCAGGACGCGCCGGACCTCGTCGTGGGTGTCAGGGTGCGACGACGGCGATTCGGCTTCGACGAGGTCCTCGATGAGATTCGTCAGCAGTGTCTCCTGCCCCCTGACGTGCTCGAGAACCCGGGTGGCGATGGAAGCACGCACGTCGCCCCTACCTCTTCATCGACTCCGGGAACGGGAACGCGTTGGACCGATCAATCGTCGCGAATCGTCCGGGTGCCAGGTAGGCGAACAGCGGGGAATCGTGAATCGTCTCCTGGTCGTCGGTCTCGGAGCGCCGCAAACAGGCATCGTCGACATGGGCCGCGACGATCTCCCCGGTGACCAGACAGTTTTCGCCGAAGCCGTCGATCGTCTTGTAATGGCGGCACTCGAAGTAAAGATAGCCGTCCGCGGCGAACCCGCCGTCGATTTCGGTCGCCGGAAACGTGTCGAGGTAATCGATGACCGGCTTCTCGCCGTGCTCGCAGCGCGGGGAGGCCGCGAGACTCGCGACGAGCACCTGCGACGGTTTGGGGTAACTGACCGTGAACACGCCGCTGCGGTCGATGTTGCTGCAGGTGTTGTGACGCGGTGTGCAGACGAAACCGAAGTAGTTTTGCCACCCCATCGGCGTAACCATGTGCTTGGGCGCAAGATCCAGCGATCCGTCCGCGTCGCGCGTGCCGATCAGCACGAGGGGCGCGACGGTGAAGAATCGCTCCCAGACCGGCACGGTCGTGTCGACCGTGACGATGTTGCCGGGCATCGGGGACCCGTTCATGCCGTCATCCTTGCAGCCAGCTGCCCGACTCCAGCGTAATACCGGGAAACATGGAAGCCAATAAGTAGTTCCAGCAGCCGCTCCGTCGGCTGGATGGAACAGTACAGTTGCTATGGGATTGTGCCCGTAATCGCAACGGATCCCGTCTGCTATAGTGCCGCATTCTCCGGGGAAGCTCCCATGCACGAACTGTCGGTTTGCCTGTCGCTGCTCGACCAGGTTCAGGCCCTGTCCGGGGAGCGCGGCGCCGTCCGGGCCGCCCGCATCGAGCTCGACGTCGGACCGCTGTCGGGCATCGAGATCGACCTGCTCGAATCGGCCTGGCCGCTGGCGGCGGCCGGGACGATCGCCGCCGACGCCGAACTCGTCATCACCGCCATGGACATCGTCATCCGCTGCGATGCCTGCGGCGCCGAAACGGCCGCCGAGGCCAACCGGCTCGTCTGCGGCCGATGCGGCGACTTCCGCACGACGCTCGTCAGCGGCGGCGAGATGATCCTGCGGCGCATCGAGCTGGAGATGCCGGACGACCGGTAACGGCCGCAAAGCTAAGGGAGATAAGGGACAGTTACCTTATCTCCGCGGGGCGTAAGCCTGCTGACACGGCCAAGAGGAGATAAGGTAACTGTCCCTTATCTCCCTTATCTAACAGATGCGCGGCAGGGGATCGTCCTCGAGTTCCTCGAGGAAGCGCTCGCCGCCCAGCGCCGTTTCGAGGACGACGCGCCGTTCGCCGGCCGAGATGCGCCCGATCCGCGCGGCCTCGCGGCCCTCCGGCCTGCCCTTCCAGATAGCCAGCGCCTCGTCGGCCTGGGCGGGTGCGAGGATCGCGACGACGCGGCCTTCGCAGGCCAGGTAATAGGGGTCGTAGCCCAGAATGTCGCACACCGATTGCACGGCTTCGCGCACGGGCACGGTTGCTTCGAAACGCACGCCGAGCCCCGTCGCCTTGAGGATCTCGTGACCGATGGACGCGATGCCGCCGCGCGTCGGGTCGCGCATGAAGCGCAAACCGTCGAGGGCCAGCAGCGGTTCGGTCAGCGACATGACGGGGCCCGCATCGGAGACGAGGTCGCCACGCAGGCCGAACTCCTCGCGTGCGAGCATGACGGCGGTGCCGTGATCGCCGACCGGGCCGCTGACGATCATGACGTCGCCGTCGCGGACGTTCCCGAGCGCGGGCCTGGCGCCGGGCAGGCGAACGCCGACGCCGGTCGTCGCGAGGTAGATGCCGCCGCCCTCGCCGCGCCGCAGGACCTTGGTATCGCCCGCACTGATGCGCACCCCCGCCTCGACCGCAGCCTCCGCCAGGCTCGTCACGATGCGTTCGAGCCGTTCGACCTCGAAACCTTCTTCGATGAACGCATTCAGCGTCAGGTACTCAGGTCTTGCCCCGGCGACGGCCAGATCGTTGGTCGTGCCGTGGATCGCGAGCGAGCCGATGTCGCCCCCCGGAAACTCGAGCGGCTGCACGGTAAAGCCGTCGGTCGTGATCATGACCTCGCCGTCGAGATCGATCGGCACGGCGTCGGCCTGCACGTCGATCTCGCTCGCGGACAGAGCTTTCGCGAACACGTCCTCGATGAGTTCGCGCATGAAACGCCCGCCGTTTCCGTGTGCCAGTGAGATGCGGT
>JAKSCZ010000509.1 GCA_022360335.1 Pseudomonadota bacterium | reverse complement strand
GACGATCAACGACGAAGGCAGACCGCTGCTGCATGCGCTCGATACGCGCGGCGCACGGCGCGGCGAAGTCGAGCTCACGCCGTCCGTCAATCGCGACTGGGAAGACCTCGCCTCTTTCGCACTCGACGGCGAACCTTACGTGCTCGTCGCCGACATCGGGGACAACGCGGCGCGGCGCAGGAGCCGCACGATCTACGTCGCGAAGGAACCGCACACCGACGAAAACCAAACGAAGGTCGACTGGGCGATCGATTTCAGGTATCCGGACGGCCCGCGCGATGCCGAGTCCGCGGCCGTCGATATCGGCAACGAGCGGATTCTCGTGCTCTCCAAGCGGGATGTCCCGCCCGTACTGTACGAGCTGCCGCTGCGCGGCGGCGGCGGCGAGACACTCACCGCGAGACGGCTCGGTGCCGTCGAGAGCCTGCCGCGGCCGAGTCGGCGGGACGTCGAACTCGCCCCGAAGACGAGGAGCTGGCACTGGCAGCCGACGGGCATGGATATCTCGGCCGACGGCCGGGCGGCCGTGATCATGACCTATCGCGCCGTCTACTATTACCTGCGCCGGGACGGGCAGGACTGGTTCGACGCGCTCAACGGCAAACCGATACGCATCGGGCTCGGCAATTTCGGCAATGCCGAGTCCGTGGCTTTCGGCGACGACCGCCGCACGGTCTACGTCACCGGCGAGCACAGGAACTCGCTGCTCCTGCGCGTCGATCTCGGCCGGCCCGCAAGGCCGGCGGCGGCGGTGACCCTGATGACCTTCAACGTCGAGAACCTGTTCGACAACACCGACGACCCGGGCAAGGACGACAAGGCCTTCCTGCCGCTGGCCGCAAAACGGGCCGCGGCGCACGTCGAGGCCTGCCAGGAAATAGCTACGCGATCCTGGCGCGAGGAATGCCTCTCTCTCGACTGGAGCGACGAGGCCGTCGAGGCCAAGCTCAGCGCCGTCGCCGATACGATCCGCCAGGTGAACGGCGGCCGGGGCGCCGACGTCGTTGCGCTGCAGGAAGTCGAGAACCTCCGCATCCTCGAGCGCCTGCGCAGCGAACACCTCGCCGGCCTCGGTTACGGGTCGGCCGTCCTCGTCGAGGGGACGGATCTCAGAGGGATCGACGTCGCGTTCCTGTCGAAACTGCCGCTCGCCGGCGAACCGGTGTTGCACCCCTTCGACGCCCCGGACTTCCCGGACCGGGCCGGCGATACGCGCGGCGTGCTGCAGGCGGACTTCCGGCTGCCGAACGGCGAAATCCTGACCGGATTCGCG
>JAKSCZ010000338.1 GCA_022360335.1 Pseudomonadota bacterium | reverse complement strand
GTCGTGGGCGCCGGGAAAGCGGCCGCCGGCATGGCGGCCGTCGTGGAGCAGCAATGGGGGCCGCCGCTGTCGGGACTCGTCATCGTGCCCGACGGCCACGCTGCAGACTGTGACTGCATCGAAGTCGTCGAGGCGTCACATCCCGTCCCCGACGAGCGCGGCGTCGCGGCGACTCGCCGGATACTGGACCGGGTCTCGGGCCTGGGAGCGGACGATACCGTCGTCTGCCTGTGGTCGGGCGGCGGCTCGTCTCTGCTGTGCGCACCGGCGCCGGGCGTCACACTGGCCGAGAAACAGGCGCGCACCGCCGACCTGCTAAGAAGCGGCGCGGGCATTCACGAGATCAACGCCGCGCGCCGTGAGTTGTCCGCGGTCAAGGGCGGCAAACTGGCGGCGGCCTGTGCCCCGGCCAGGCTCATGACGCTGATCATCTCCGACGTGCCCGGCAACGATCCTTCGGTCGTCGCGTCGGGCCCGACCGTCACCGACGCGATCTCGGCGCGCGATGCCGACGTGCGCATCCTGGCGACGAGTGACGACGCACTGCAGGCGGCCGCGCTGCGCGCCATGGAACTCGACGTCACGCCGTACCTGCTCGGCGACCTGACCGGGGACGCCCGCGCACTCGCCGGAGAGCACGGGCGACTGGCGATCGATATCGCGGACGGCAAAGGGCCGGTCGAACCGCCCTGCGTCATCCTGTCGGGCGGAGAAACGACGGTCAGGGTCACCGGGGGCGGCCGCGGCGGCCGCAACGGCGAGTACGGCCTTGCGCTGGCCATCGCACTCGCCGGGCATCCGCGCATCTCGGCGATCGCCGCAGACACCGACGGCATCGACGGAGCCGGCGACAACGCCGGCTGCCTGGTGCTGCCGGACACGCTCGAGCGCTACGACGGCGACGCGCTCGCCGCGCAGGCGGACAATGACAGTTACGCGTTCTTCGAGGCGCTCGGCGACCTCGTCGTGACCGGGCCGACGCGAACCAACGTCAACGATTTTCGGGCGGTTCTGGTACGCCGGGCGGGCGCCGTCGCGGCCGGGGAGCGGGAAGATCGCTGCTAGAAACGATTGCATCGGCGCCGTCGAGCCGGGACTATACGTGCAGGACTTCGATTGAGAGACGGATCATGCAGGATCTCCCCCACCGCTACGTCGTCACCGCCAATGCGGCAGGCGCAGAGAACGTCGTCCTTTCCAGTGACGGGATCCCGGACCTCGAGACGGCCGGCCCGCCCCAGTTCGGGGGACCCGGCGACGTCTGGTCGCCCGAGACGCTGCTCGTCGGTGCCGTAAGCGACTGTTTCGTACTCAGCTTCCGCGCCGTTGCACGGAAGGCCAGACTGGACTGGGTCACGCTGACGGCCACGGCCGACGGCACGCTCGACAAGGTCGACGGCTTCACTCGATTCACGTCGTTTGCCATTACGGCACAGCTGACGATCCCGCCGGGAACCAGCGAGAGCAAGGCGACCGCAGTCATGCAGAAGGCCGAAAAGTACTGTCTGATCACGAAGTCGCTGCAAGCGGAGTCCACTCTCGAGACGAGCGTCAGAGTCGAGGACGCCGCCGCGAACGCGTGAGCCGGCCCGGTGCGCCACGAAGAACCCGCCGTCGGCTCAATTATTCGATTATCCCGATATTAAGGGTAAATTAATACGACTTTTCCGAAGTTCGGTTCTACGCGACCATCTGCCTCCGGTGCATAACTGACGGACACGGGTGCGGCATGGCTGACGGAAAGCGATTTCTCGTCGTAGTTCAGCAACAGCGAGGCAGCGAGCGGGCGATCGAGCACGCTCTGGAACTGGCGGGTCAGAACGATGCGGAGCTGATCGTCGTCGACGTCTATTCGTACCTCGACGCCTACACGAAGGCGCTCTCCGACATCATCGATGCGTCCTAACTGCGACGCCTCGTGCTGGATCATCGTCGGGAACAACTCGAATTGCACCTGGCCAATCACGACAACGAAATCGCGCGTAACGCCGAGGTCAGGGT
>JAKSCZ010000410.1 GCA_022360335.1 Pseudomonadota bacterium | reverse complement strand
GCCGCGGAGTCGGCCTCCACCTCCCGCACGCCGAGGACGTTCGTCAGCGTGCCGTTGCCCAGGTCGGCCAGATTGACTTCGAGAATCGTCTGGTTCCAGTCGATCCTGGTGAAACCGACTTCGTCGGACACCGTCGTGAAATCGGGCAGGACGCCTGCGCGCTGCGCCGTCACGGAGGTCCAGGCGCCCCCGTCGCCGTCCATCTCGCCGCTTTCGTGACTGAACACGATCTCGAGCGAGTCATTCGGCGTCCACACGAAGCTCGGCCGGACGAACGTCGTCTCCATCGCGCCGACGTTCGAGCCGTCGGCCGGCCTGATATAGAAAGGCTGCAGAAAATGCGGCGCCGGCGAAATCAGGGGTATCAGCGGATGGACCGGGTTTGCCACCGCATTCGGGTTCGCGTTGTCGTAGTAGCCGGCGTCGTCGTCGTAGTACACGACGAGCTTCGCGGCGAGCACGCCCTCGGCCAGCGACCCTTCGATCGAGGCCGCGACGTTCGTGTCGTCCTCGTCCGTCGTACCGACGCGCACGCGGGCGCCGAATTCGCCGTCGGGCCGCGCGTTGCGCATGACCACGGCCCCGCCGGTCACGTTGCGACCGAACAGCAGGCCCTGCGGGCCGCGCAATACTTCGACGGACTCGAGGTCGAACGTGTCGATGACGACGCCGTAGGTCGTGCCCATGAAGATGCCGTCGATGAATACGCCGACGGTCGGGTCGACCGACGGGATCGAGCTGTTGATGCCCTGCCCGCGGATCGAGAAGTTCTGCACGCCCGGGAACGTGCCGACCGATTCGAGCTGGACGTTCGGCATGACGTAGCTCAGGTCCTCGATCTGTTTGACGAACAGGGCATCGAGCTGGCCGGCGCCGTACGCCGTCACGGCGAGCGGGACGTCCTGCACGGACTCGGCGGCGCTTTTCTTGCGGGCAACCGTCACGATCTCCTCGAGCAATGCGCCTGCCGCGCCGTCCTGGGCGGCGGCGTCCACAGGTTGCAGAAAAGCAACAAATGCGACCGCCGGCATCGCTGCCGCCATCGCCGCGGTTCGCGACCGCTCCCTTATTTGTTTGATCGGAAAGATGTTTTTCACGGTCAGATCCCCCCTGTCCGTACGATCGATACAAATGTTACTGTTGTATTAAAGCATATTACTGCGCGAACCGGCTCAGCGCCAAGTCGATTTGCTTTATCATCGGCAGCCGATGCAGGAATCGCAGACACGAAAGAGGACCGTCCGCAGCTTCGTGCGCCGCGCCGGCAGGACCACCCGATCGCAGCAGCGGGCGCTCGACGTCCTGTGGCCGGTTTACGGCCTCGACGACGACGCCGGGCCGCTGGACTTCGCCGCGCTGTTCGGGCGGACGGCGCCGGTCGTCCTCGAGATAGGCTTCGGCAACGGCGAGACGCTCGTCGAACAGGCGGCCGGCGACCCCGATCGCGACTTCGTCGGCATCGAAGTCCACCAAGCCGGCGTCGGACACTGCCTGTTGAAGGCCGAAGCGGCGGGCGTCCGCAACCTGCGGCTGATCGACCGCGATGCCGTCGAGGTGCTGGAGCGGCGGATCCGGTCGGGCAGCCTGTCGCGCCTCAATCTGTACTTCCCGGATCCGTGGCCCAAGAAGCGCCATCACAAGCGGCGAATCGTCCAGGACGCCTTCGTCGACCTGATTGCCGATCGGCTGACTGCCGGCGGCGCCTTGCATATCGCGACCGACTGGGCGAATTACGCCGAGCACATCGACGACGTGCTTTCCCGCTCGGATCGTTTCAGGTGCGCCGAGCGCCGCGTGCACGACGGCGAGGCGCCGCTGGACCGTCCGCAGACCCGGTTCGAGCGGCGGGGCATCGGTCAGGGCCACCGTATATGTGACTGGCGTTTCGAAAGAGTCGCTAATAACGAATAGTTTCTTGCGCTCCCGGCTTCGTCTTCTATAAATGAACCAAGAGGTAACGAAAAAAGCGCAGGACACGATGCAATGGCTATCCGGTATCCCGTCATCGGTCAGTGGTTTCGCAGGCCCGACGGGACGCTGTTCGAGGTCGTTGCGATCGACGAGGACGACATGACCGTCGAGATCCAGCAATTCGACGGCACGATCGACGAAGTCGACGTCGAACGCTGGCCCGAATTGCTGCCGACGGAGGTCAGCGCCCCCGAGGACTGGTCCGGTTCGGTCGACATGGACCCCGAAGACATCCCCGCCAGCCGGGACGTCGAACTCCCGAACGGGTATCACGACCCGCTGGCGTTCCTCGACAAACTGTAGGAGGGCCTTCAGGCCCGAATTCGCGGCTGAAGCCGCTCCTACACACGGGTCGGCCCGGTCACGTAGACGATTCCGTCCCTGACCCCGACGTCGACCTTGCGCAGGCTGCGGCCGTTGCCGGGCCCCGCGTAGCAATAGCCGGTTTCGATTTCGTAGGTCGCGCCGTGGGATGCGCAGATCAGCGCCGATTTGTCCTTGGTCAGGAAGCGGTCCGGCTTCCAGTTGAGCGGGTGCCCGACGTGCACGCAGACGTTCTGGTAGGCGTAGACCTCGTCGCCCTTGCGGACGACGAAGCCGCGGAACGGCCAGTCGCCGTCGCCGATCTCGAACCCGCGGCAGCCCGGATCGTCGAGTTCGTCCAGGCGGCCGACCGCGATCTCCCGTCTGCTCATCGCTCGTTCCATGGCGCCACCCGGAACAAAAGCAACATGCCGGGCACGGCAAGCGCCGTGCACAGCAGGAAAAATCCGGTCCAGCCGGTCGCTTCGACGATAACGCCCGTTACCGCATTGGCGAACACGCGCGGCACGGACGCCAGGGCGGTGAATAACGCCAGCTGGGTTGCGGCAAACGCCGGGTTCGTCGTTTTCGCCATGAACGCGATCAACGCCGCGGACCCCAGCCCGACGCCGAGGTACTCGAAGGCAACGACGACACCCAGCATCCAGGGATTGGCCCCGAGCTCCGCTAACAGCGCGAAGCCGAGGATACTCACGATCTGCACGACACCGAACACCCACAACGCACGGTTGATCGGCAGCTTGACCATGACCAGCCCGCCGACCATGCCGCCGGCGATCGCAGCGATCAGCCCCGCCGTCTTGGCGATCGCACCGATCTGCGTCAGCGTGAAACCAACATCGATGAAGAACGGCGTTTGCAGCGCCGTCGCCATGTTGTCGCCGAGTTTGTAGAAGAACAGAAACGCCAGAACGAGCAGCGCCGGCGCCAGGCCGGACCGGCCGATGAAGTCGCGGAACGGGTCGACGACGGCGTCGCGCATGGTCTGCGGCGGCGTCGGTTCGGCAATCGCCTCGTCGATGACCAACGTCATGACGATGCCGACGAACATGAACAGCGCGATGATCACGAACACGATGTGCCAGTCGAAGTAATCGGCGAGGATCAGGCCGAGTGCGCCCGGCACGAGGCCGGACAGCCGGTACGCCTGGACGTGGATCGAATTGCCGAGCCCGAGTTCGACGTCGGGCAGCAGTTCGCGGCGATACGCATCGAGCACGATGTCCTGACTTGCACTGACGAAAGCGACGACCGCGGACAGGTAGGCGACGATCCAGGGATGCAGGTCGGGCTCGATGAAGCCCATGAGCCCCAGCGAGACGAGCAGCAGCACTTGCGTGACGAGCATCCAGCCGCGGCGATGGCCGAGAAACGGCAACGTGAACCGGTCCATGACCGGAGACCAGAGGAACTTCCACGTATAGGGAAACTGCACGAGCGCGAAAAAACCGATCTCGGCGAGCCCGACGCCTTCGGTGCGCAACCAGCCGGGCACGAGTTGAAACAGGACGTAAAGCGGCAGACCCGACGTGAACCCCGTGAACACGCAGATCAGCATGCGCCGGTTCAGGATCGCTTCTCTCAGGGTCTCCCGGCGCGAGCGATCCATGGGCGCATCAGCCGCCATGCACCCAGTCGTAGTCCATGATCAGCGGCGCATGGTCCGAGAAGCGCCGGTCCTTGTAGATCTCGGTCCTGACGACCTTGTCGCGAAGTCCCGGCGTCACGACATGGTAGTCGATACGCCAACCGACGTTGTTGTCCCACGCCCGCCCGCGGTTCGACCACCAGGTGTATTGCTCCGGCGCCTGTTCGATCGTGCGGAACGCATCGGCCCAGCCGTACTCGCCGAACACCTTGTCGAGCCAGGCGCGCTCTTCGGGCAGGCACCCGGAGTTCTTCTGGTTCTGTTTCCAGTTCTTGATATCGCCTTCCTTGTGCACGATATTCCAGTCGCCGCAGACGATGGTCTCGGAACGGCGCCGTTTCAGCCTGTGCAGGTGTTCCGTGAACGAGTCCATGCAGCGGTACTTGGCTTCCTGCCGTTCCTCGCTCGACGAACCCGACGGCAGGTAGAGCGACACGACGCTGATGCCGCCCAGCTGCACCTCGAGGTAACGCCCCTCGGCGTCGAACTCCGCATCGCCGTAGCCGCGCAGGACCTTCCGGGGCTCGTGCCTGGTGTAGATCGCCGTCCCGGAATAGCCCTTCTTTTCGGCGTCCTCGTAGAAGCAGTGATAGCCCCCGGGCGAGAAGACCGCGTCGGACAGCTGGTCCACCTGTGCCTTGGTCTCCTGGATGCAGACGACGTCGGCATCCTGCGCCGCCATCCACTCGAAAAAGCCCTTGCGGGCCGCCGCCCGGATGCCGTTTGCATTGAAGCTGATAACGCGAAACACATGCAGTCTCCTGTGTCATACTCCGCACCAGTGCGGGATCATACAGAAGACGTATCCGATGCGTGGCTACAAAAGGGAATTCATCGAACTCGCGCTCGAACTCGGTGTCCTGCGCTTCGGCGAGTTCACGCTGAAATCCGGGCGCGCCAGCCCGTACTTCTTCAACGCCGGCCTCTTCAACACGGGTTATGCCGCGGCCAAGCTGGGCCGCTACTACGCCGCCGCGATTGCCGAATCCGAGGTCCGCTTCGACATGCTGTTCGGTCCGGCCTACAAGGGCATCCCGCTGGCCACGCTCGCTGCGGCCGCGCTGGCCGAGCATCACGACGTCGACGTCCCGTATTCCTTCAATCGCAAGGAAGCCAAAGCGCACGGCGAAGGCGGCAGCGTCGTCGGGGCGCCGTTGTCGGGCCGCGTCCTGATCGTCGATGACGTCATCACGGCGGGCACGGCCGTTCGCGACGCGTACCGGACCATCTCGAGTTCGGGCGCCGAGATCGCGGGGCTCGTGATCTCGCTCGATCGTCAGGAGCGCGGACAGGGCCCCTATTCGGCCGTCCAGGAACTGAAACAATCGCTCGGCATCCCGGTCATCCGCATCGTACAGCTCGACGACCTGATCGATATTCTCGAAGAATCAAGCGAATACGAGCGCTACCTCGAGCCTGTTCTGGCGTATCGCAAACAATACGGCGTGATTTCGTAAGCTATTGAATTTCTGGCAAATGCTCCGAATTTTACAGCGTGCGAAAAGCAGACTAAGCTCCAATAACGAGAACCAGTCCCGCTGCGGGCGGGGAGATTGCTGGCATAGTTGAAACATGCGGAAAATCGTCGTCATAGCTGCGCTCGTCGTATTCGCCGCCCAGGCGT
>JAKSCZ010000262.1 GCA_022360335.1 Pseudomonadota bacterium | reverse complement strand
GCGACAGCCACACCTGGAACGCGGCCCAGGCCGCGCACAGGGCGACGACGGCGATGAGAGCGACTAGGTAGTGCACCGGCGTCCTCCCCTCACGTCGAACTGAACAGGCCGGCGAAACCCATGAAGGCCATCGACAGGACGCCCGCGACGATCAGGTTCATCGCCGTGCCCCTGATGAGCGCCGGCACGTCCGACAGCTCCGATTCCTCGCGCAGCCCCGCCAGCAGGGTCAGCGCGAGCGTGAAGCCGATGCCGGCCCCGAGCGCGTAGACGACGCCTTCCCAGAATCCGTAGCCACGGTTCGTCGCGAAGATCGCGAGGCCCAGGATCGCGCAATTGGTCGTGATCAACGGCAGGAAAATGCCCATCGCGCGGAACAGGGCCGGGCTGAGCTTCCTGATCAGCATCTCGATGAACTGCACGGTGCTGGCGATGACGACGATGAAACAGATCAGCCTCAGGTACGGCGCGTGAACGAGAACGAAGGCGTTCAGGAACCACGCGCAGACCGCAGTAACGAGCATCACGAAGGTCGTCGCGAGGCCGAGCCGGAACGACGTCTCGAGCGAATTCGACACGCCGAGGAACGGGCACAGGCCGAGGAAGTACGCCAGGACGAAGTTGTTGACGAGCAAGGCGCTGACGAAGATCCAGAGCAGGTTGTCCATCAGCCGCCTCTCCCTTCGGACCCGGCGACGTCGGCGAGGAAGTCGTTCTTCTTCTGCGTGAACCAGTTGAAGAACAGCAGGATCAGGCCGAGCGTCAGGAAGCCGCCCGGCGGCAGGATCATGATGACCCAGGGCTCGAAGCTCTCGCCGAACAGCCGAATGCCGAACAGCGCGCCGTCGCCGAGAATCTCGCGCACCGCGCCGAGCGAGAACAGGGCGACGAGGAAGCCGCAGGCCATGCCGAGTGCGTCCATGACGGCGAGTTTCGTCGGATAACGGGAGGCGAACGCTTCCTGCCGGCCGAGGATCAGGCAGTTCGCGACGATCAGCGGGATGAATGCGCCGAGTTCCTTGTGCACGCGCGGGACGAGCGCCAGCAGCGTGTAGTCGGCGATCGTCACGAAGGTCGCGATGACGATGATGAAGCAGGAGATCCGCACCTGCTTCGGGATCACGCGGCGGAACGTCGAGACGAGGAAACTCGAGCCGACGAGCACGAACATCGTCGCCATGCCCATCGCGATCGCATTGACCGCCGAATTCGTGACGGCCAGCATCGGGCACATGCCGAGCACCTGCGCGAAGACCGGGTTGTCGCGCCAGATACCCTTGACGAACTCTTCGTAGGACGCGTTCTTCTTCATCGTCCCGTTCCGCCTTCCGGCCCCGGCTCGACGAACGCCGGCTCGCCGCCGGGCGGCGGCAGCCGGCCCGCCCAGGCCGCGTGCGTCTCGTTGATGATCCTGACGACCGCGTTCGCCGAGATCGTCGCACCCGTGATGGCGTCGACCTCGTTCGGCGCCGTACCCGTTCCCTTCCTGACGGCGACGATCTCCGGCTCGACCGACAATGCGCCGAACTCGGCGACGAATTCGGCGTCCTTGTAGATCTTGTCGCCGAGCCCCGGGGTCTCGCGGCTCTCGAGAATCTCCATGCCGACGACGAGGCGCTCGTCCGGCCTGTAGCCGTACAGCAGCGCAATCGTGTCCTGGAAGCCGGGACCCGCGCCGGGCATCGCATAGCCGACGAACGCGCTCCGCTCGTCGTAGCCGCCGTAGACGACGGCTTCGTCCTCGCCGGGCTCGGGCACGGCGACGAGTCCGCCGTCGCGATACACGAGGGCCTGCATGCGGCTCACGCCCGGCAGCACCTCGAAGACGGCCGCGCGCAGTTCGCGCGCCTTGTTCGCCGTGATCGTCGGCAGGGTCGATTCGTAGATGCCGATGATCGCCACGCCCGATATCAGCCCGGCGACCGCGAGCGTGGCTACGAGCCGCAGCGAACCCGGCGCCCGTTGATTGCGGCCGCCCGTCGTCATTCGGACCCGACCCCGTAACCGAAGACGCGGGGCTGCGTGTAGCGGTCGATCAGCGGCGTCGCCGCGTTCATCAGCAGGATCGCGTACATGACGCCCTCGGGCAGGCCGCCGAAGACGCGGATCAGCATCACGAGCAGGCCGACGCCGACGCCGAAGACCCAGGCGCCCTTCGGCGTGACGGGCGACGTCACGGGGTCGGTCGCCATGTAGATGGCCCCGAGCAACAGGCCGCCCGAGAAGACCGAGAACAGCGGCGCCGGGAAGCGCCCGGCGTCGAACAGCCCGAGGCAGAACGAGAACGACGCGACCGTGAGCAGGATGCCGACCGGGATACGCCAGTCGAGGTCGCGGCGTAGCCACAGATAGAGCCCGCCGAGCAGCAGCAGCAAGCCGCTGGTCTCGCCGAGCGAACCGCCCGTGTTGCCGAACGCCAGCGCCGCGAGCGGCGTCGCCTCCTGCTCGAATTTCATCAGACCGAGCGGCGTCGCCGCCGTCACGCCGTCGATCCCGGACTGCATGAACGGCAGCGCGAGGCTGCCCGGGTAGAGGTCCGTCAATCCGGTCCCCGCCGCCGCGGGCACCCAGGTCGTCATCGCGATCGGGAACGTCGCGAGAAGGAATGCCCGCCCGAGCAATGCCGGGTTGAACAGGTTCTGGCCGAGCCCGCCCCAGATGAGCTTGCCGAGCGTGATGCCGACGAAGCCGCCGAGAAACGCCATCCAGAGCGGCAGCCCGGGCGGCAGCGTCAGGCCGAGCAGCAGGCCGGTCAGCAAGCCGCTGCCGTCGAGCAGCGATCGGCCGCGCAGGCAGCCGGCGGCTCCCGCGGCCCGCGACCCGAACAGCCACTCGGCCGCGACGGCGCCCAGAATCGACGCCGACAGGACCAGGATCGCGCCCAGGCCGAAGAACCAGACGGCCGCGCCCGTCGCCGGCAGCAATGCGTAGATCACGTCGCGCATCGCTTTCGGCGTCGTCGTCGCCTGGCGCAACAGCGGCGCGTGAAACAGCAGGAGTTTCGGCTCCCGTTCTCTCACGGCCCGGACGCCTTGCGGTGCATGAGGTCGTCCTTGGCGGTGCGGATCAGCTGCACGATCGGGATGTT
>JAKSCZ010000051.1 GCA_022360335.1 Pseudomonadota bacterium | reverse complement strand
TTTGTTAAATATACAATCGTCTATTACATACAGTGATTAGATGAAAAATAATTTAAAATCAGTTAGTTAATTGGAAATTCTTCAGTTCTGCGCGTCCGAAAATCCAGCCAGCGACTACTCCGCCTAGCTGCGCAGCCGGTAGCCCGTCCTGAACACCCAGCGGACGACAAGCAGGCAGGCGACGAGGAACGCGATCGTCATGCCGAGACTCAGCGCGACGCTGACATCGGCGTTCTCGTAGAAGCTCCAGCGGAAACCGCTGATCAGGTAGACGACCGGGTTGAACAGACTGATCGTCTGCCAGACCGGCGGCAGCATGCCGATCGAATAGAACGTTCCGCCGAGGAACGTCAGCGGCATGATGACGAGGATCGGCACGATCGTCAGCTTTTCCCAGCCGTCGGCCCAGACGCCGAGGATGAAGCCGAACAGGCAGAACGACACACAGGTCAGCACGAGGAACGTCACCATCAGCACGGGATGGGCGATCTCGAGGTCGACGAAAAAGCTCGCAGTGCCGAGGATGATCGAGCCGATGATGATCGACTTGGTCGCGGCGGCGCCGACGTAGCCCAGGATCACTTCGCCGTAGGACACGGGCGCCGACAGGACTTCGAAGATCGTGCCCGTGAACTTCGGGAAGTAGATCGCGAACGACGAATTCGAGATGCTCTCGGTCATGACCGACAGCATGATCAGTCCCGGCACGATGAAGGAGCCGTAGCTGACGCCGTCGATTTCGGTGATGCGCGAGCCGATGGCGGCGCCGAAGATGACGAAGTACAGCGACGTCGACAGCACCGGCGCGACGATACTCTGCACGACGGTGCGGAACATGCGCGCCATCTCGAAGCGGTAGATCGCCCTGATCGCCTGAAAATTCATTGCTCTTTCCTGACGAGGTCCACGAAAATCTCCTCGAGCGAACTCTGCGTCGTCTGCAGGTCGTTGAAGCGTATGCCGGCGTCGCGCAGGCCGTGGATCAGGTCCGTGATGCCCGTGTGCCCGCCTTTCGTGTCGTAGGTGTAGGTCAGCTCGCGCCGGTCCCCGCCGAGTTCGAGCGCGTAGCGCTCGAGTTCGGGCGGTATCGCGCCCAGCTCCTCGTAGAGATGCAGCGTGAGCTGTTTCCTGCCGAGGTCGCGCATGAGCTTGGGCTTTTCCTCGACGAGGACGATCTCGCCGTGGTTGATCACGCCGACCCGGTCGGCGAGCCGCTCGGCTTCCTCGATGTAGTGCGTGGTCAGGATGACGGTAACGCCCTCGCTCCGCAGCGACTCGACGACGTTCCACATGTCCTGCCGCAATTCGACGTCGACGCCGGCGGTCGGCTCGTCGAGGAACAGCACCTCGGGCTCGTGCGCCAATGCCTTGGCGATCAGTACGCGCCGTTTCATGCCGCCCGAGAGGTGCATGATCATCGTGTCGCGCTTGTCCCACAGCGACAGGGACTTCAGGACCTTCTCGACGTGCGCCTCGTCCGGCGCACGGCCGAACAGCCCGCGCGAGAATCGCAGCGTATTGACGACGGACTCGAAGGTCTCGGTCGGCAGCTCCTGCGGCACGAGTCCGATCCTGGCGCGCGTCTGGCGAAACTCGGTGACGATGTCGTACCCGTCGACGAGCACCCGGCCGCCCGTGGGATTCACGATGCCGCAGACGACGTTGATCAGCGTGGTCTTGCCCGCACCGTTCGGCCCGAGCAGGCCGAAGATCTCACCCTTGTCGATTTCGAGGTCGACGCCTTTCAGGGCCCGGAAGCCGCCGGCGTAGGTCTTGTCGAGGCCTTCGATGGAAATCACGGGGCGCATGCGCCGTATGATACGACGGTCGCCCGTCCGGGCGGTAACGAAACCTGACCGGGTGGCGGCAGTCAGCGCACGCGATTCGTGAAGCGGGCGGCGACGAGCAGCACGGGCAGGACGAGCAGCGTCGCCAGCGAGACCGTCACACCGGGATTGGCGAACGTCAGGGACGCGTCGGGGAACCACGCATCGCCCCGGAAGAACAGCGCGAAGTGGATCGCGAGCGCCGCGGCCGACCCGATCCACACGAGGCCAACCGGGACGCGCCGGAACAGCACGCCCAGCAGCAGCGGGGGCGCCGCGGCAGCCGTCAGGCCGTAGACGCCCGTCTGGCCGAAGATACCGAGCAGCTTCGGCGGCTGCAGGTTGATCAGGAACGCGGCGACGGCGATGACGACGAGGACGACGTGGCTGACCTTGAGCGCGAACGCCATCTGCTCTTCCCGGCTGTGGTGCGCCCGCCGCTCGACGAGATTGAGGACGAGATCGTTCGCCGTGATCGTCGACATAGACACCAGCAGACCGTCGAGCGTCGACATGGCCGCCGCGAGCAGGACGATGCCGACGATCGTGAATACCCACGGCGGGAACATCGTCGCGAGGTACTGCGTCATGACGAGATCCTGGCGGAACCGTCCCGTCGCGCCGTCAATGAGCATCTCCGCCGGCACGGCGAGATGCGCGAAGAAACCGACCGCGCCGAGCATCTGGAAGAGCAGGAAAACAACCGCGAAGACGATCAGGTAATTCCTGACGGCCGCGTCGTCCTTGACGTACAGCGCTTTCGTCAGGATGTGGGGCTGGCACACGACGATCGCCCCGACGACGAACCCGGCCACGTAGATCGAGAACACGTCGTTGAAGAGGCTGCCCCGCCGGTTCACGGCCGCGACCAGGTCGGGGTCTTCGGCGCGGAGCGCGGCCACGATCGACCCCGGCTCCTGCAGGGCGAGCCATGCACAGGACCCGAGCACGAGGATCGTGACGACGATCATCAGGCTGCCCTGCAGCACGTTCGTGAGCACGTGCGCGTAGGTCCCGCCGATGAACACGTAACCCGTAACGAACACCAGGGTAATCGTCAGCGCGACGGTATTGGACACGCCGAGGAGCGACTGCATGACGATCGAGATGCCGCCGACGAGCAGCACGACGAACGCGAAGGACAGCAGGTTGAGAATCGAGAAATACAGCGCGAATCCGGGCGACTCGTAGCGTTTGCCGATCCAGTCGGGGATCGTCAGAGCCCCCGCCCGCGCACCGATTCGCCGGAACCGGAACGACAATACGGTCAGCATGGCGAGAAAGCCGATGCCGACCGCGATCGACATGTGGAAAAACGCGCCCCAGCCGTCGACGTAGACGAAGCCCGGGTTGATGATGAACGTCGACGCCGAGGA
>JAKSCZ010000174.1 GCA_022360335.1 Pseudomonadota bacterium | reverse complement strand
CTCGAGTTCTGGCGCGAGCACGACGTCTTTGCGAAGACCGTCGAGGCCACGAAGAACGGACCGCAGTTCAGTTTCAACGAAGGTCCGCCGACGGCCAACGGCAAGCCGGGCATCCATCACGTGCTGGCACGCACATTCAAGGACGTTTTCCCGCGCTACAAGACGATGCGCGGCTATCACGTACCGCGCAAGGCCGGCTGGGATACACACGGCCTGCCGGTCGAGCACGAGGTCGAAAAACTCCTCAAAGCCGAAGGCCGCATCGAGGGCTACGACAAGGCCGAGATCGAAGAGAAGGTCGGCGTCGCCGAATTCACGCGCCTGTGCCGCGAGTCGGTCATGACCTATATCGGCGACTGGGAGAAGATGACCGAGCGCATGGGCTTCTGGGTCAATCTCGACGAGGCTTACTACACGCTCGACAACTCGTTCATCGAGTCGGTCTGGAACTTGTTGAAGCAGATCTGGGACAAGGGCCTCATCTACAAGGGCTACAAGGTCGTACCCTACGATCCGCGCATCGGCGCGACGCTGTCTTCGCACGAACTCGCGCAGGGCTACAAGGAGACCGACGATCCGTCGATTACGGTGCGCTTCAAGGTGGACGGCGAGGACGACACCTACATCCTCGTGTGGACGACGACGCCCTGGACGCTGCCGTCCAACCTCGCGCTCGCCGTCGGCGAGGACATCGACTACAGCTACTGCGCTTCGGACGGTCAGACGCTGATCGTCGCCGAAGCGTTGCGCGAATCCGTGTTCCGGGACGTCGAGCACCGGCTCGTCAGGACCGTGAAGGGTTCGGAACTGGTCGGCATGCGCTACCAGCAGCTGTTCGACTACCTCGACGTCGATGCAGAAAATGCGTTCACCGTACTGGCCGCCGATTTCGTCAGCACCGAGGACGGTACCGGAATCGTGCACACGGCGCCTGCCTACGGCGTCGACGACCTCGCGTTCGGCCAGGCGAACGGCCTGCCCGTCGTGCACGGCGTGGGGCTGGACGGCAACATGCTCGACGCGGTCGAGCCGGTCGGGGGCCTGTTCTTCAAGGATGCCGACAAGGTCCTGATGCGCATCCTCGAGGACCGCGGCCTGATGTTTCGGTCGGAGCGCTGCCGCCATAATTACCCGTTCGGCTGGCGCACGG
>JAKSCZ010000233.1 GCA_022360335.1 Pseudomonadota bacterium | reverse complement strand
GTCGGCGACGAGCTGCAGGTCAAGGTGCTGAAGTTTGACCGCGAGCGCAGTCGCGTCTCCCTGGGGCTTAAGCAACTCGGCGCCGACCCATGGATGGATCTTGCCCGGCGGTACCCGCCAAATTGCAGACTCTTCGGCAAGGTCACCAACATCGCCGACTACGGCTGTTTCGTGGAGATCGAGGACGGCGTCGAGGGCCTCGTCCACGTGTCCGAGATGGACTGGACCAACAAGAACGTCAACCCGTCGCGGGTCGTTTCGGTCGGCGAGGAAGTCGAGGTCATGGTCATCGAGATCGACGAGGAGCGCCGCCGCATCTCGCTCGGTATCAAGCAGTGCAAGGCGAACCCGTGGGCCGAGTTTGCCGCGACGTTCAACCGCAACGACAAGGTATCGGGCCAGATCAAGTCGATCACCGACTTCGGCATATTCATCGGGCTCGACGGCGGTATCGACGGTCTCGTTCACCTGTCCGACATCTCGTGGGATCTGCCCGGCGAGGAAGCCGTGCGAAACTACAAGAAGGGCCAGGAGATCGAGGCTGCAGTGCTCGCCATCGACGCCGACCGCGAGCGTATCTCCCTCGGCATCAAGCAGCTCGAGAAGGACCCGTTCTCGAACTGGCTCGCCGCCAATCCGAAGAACTCGATCGTCAGGGGTACGGTTACCGAGGTCGACGCACGCAGTGCGACGGTCGATCTCGGCGACGGCGTCGTCGGTTCGCTGCGCGCATCGGAGCTCGCGCGTGGACGGGTCGAAGACGCCCGCACGATGATCAAGGTCGGTGAAGAGATCGAGGCGAAATTCACGAACGTCGACCGCAAGAACCGCTCGATCCAGCTGTCGATCAAAGCCAAGGAAGTCCACGAGGAGCAGGAAGCGGTCAGCAGCTACAAATCCGACTCCGCCGCGGCCCCGGTCGGCACCACGCTGGGCGAGCTTCTCAAGGAAAAGATGTCCGGCGGAAGTAAATAATTAAGTAAAAAGGGTAGCCCAGACCATATGGTCTGGGCTACTATTACCTTTAATATCCGTGGGTTACGCTGATCCGGCGGTACGGAAGAAGGTAAAATGACAAAATCAGAACTGATCGAAGCCATTGCGCGCAAGCAAAAGCACCTGCCGGCCAAAGACGTCGAACTGGCCGTCAAGCACCTGCTGGACCTGATGAGCGACTCGCTTGCGAAGGGCCAGCGCATCGAGATACGCGGGTTCGGCAGTTTCTCCCTCCATTACCGTCCGCCGCGCATCGGACGCAACCCCAAGACGGGCGAGGCCGTGGCTCTGTCAGGAAAATACGTGCCGCATTTCAAGCCGGGCAAGGATTTGCGCGAGCGCGTCAACGAAAGCCGCCATTTCCCGATCAAGAGTTGATCCGTCGCGGCCACAGGCCGCATCATAGCCCGGTCTTACCCCGATCCTCGGAGCACGCGCATGCTGAAACGCATCGGCCTGGCGATTCTGATCCTCGTCATCGTCATCGCGATGGCGACGTTCACGGCGAACAACACGGGCACGATCGACATCGATCTCGCCTTTGCGAAAGTCAGCACGTCGATACCGCTGGCGTTCACGGCGACCTTCGCGACCGGCTGGCTGTTCGGAGTTCTGTGCCTCGGTTTCTACGCCCTGAAACTGGCGAACGAGCGACGCGTTCTGCGCCGCACGCTGCGAATGACGGAAAACGAAATAACGAGTCTCAGGAGCCTGCCGCTCAGCGATGCCGACTGAATCCACGTTTCTCCTGGCAGGACTGTTCCTGCTGCTCGCGGCGGCGGGCTGGGCGATGGGGCGGTTCGGGGAGCGCGACGTCGAAGACGCACCGCCGCCGCTCAATATCGATTACCTCAAGGGCCTGAATTTCCTGCTGAACGAGCAGACCGACCAGGCACTCGAGCACTTCCTGAAGATGGTGCGCGTCGACGACAAGACCATCGAAACCCACTTCGCGCTCGGCAGCCTGTTTCGGCGCCGGGGCGAGGTGGACCGGGCCATCCGCATCCACCAGAACATCATCGCCCGGCCGGACCTTGCATCGGAGCAGCGCGACCAGGCCCTGTATTCCCTTGCCAAGGACTATCTGGCCGCGGGGCTGCTCGACCGGGCGGAGAAGCTGTTCTCGCGGCTGGCGGCAGGATCGCGCTACCAGGTGCAGGCGCTCGGGGCGCTTTGCGGTATCTACGAACAGGAGCGCGAATGGGGGAAGGCCATCGACGCCGGCAAGCGACTCGAGATACTGGGCGGCAGGTCGCTGGCGCTGCAGATCGCACATTACTATTGCGAGCTGGCGGAGTCGGCCGCGGATGCCGGCGACTTCGCAGCCGCGCGACAGTACGTCAAGAACGCGCAGACGGGCAGGCCTCGCACGATGCGGGGCGCATTGACCCGCGCCCACATCGCGCGGGATACCGACGACAGCAGAACGGCGCTCAGGCTCTATCACCGCATCATCGACGAGGATACCTACCTGATCGCCGAGGCGCTGCCCGAGATCGTAACGATCTATACGCGCGAGAACGAGGTCGATGAGCTAGAACGTGCGCTCGAGGCGCTGCTGGAAAAGAACCCGGATACGGCCTCGCTCGTCGCCTACACGGCGATCGTCAACGACATCGGGGGCATACCCGTGATCGACGAATGCGTTCGCCGGTACATGCTGAACGAGCCTACCCTGGGCGAGTTCGTCGATTTGCAGCGACTCTCCGAGGCGAAAGACGAAGGCGACACGGCGTTCGCCAAGGTTCGCGGGGCCTTGTCCAAGCTCGCCGCGGCGACGCCCCGTTATCAGTGCCAGGAATGCGGATTCTCGAGCCAGAGGCTCCTGTGGCAGTGCCCGAGCTGCCGGGACTGGGAGACGCAGCGTCCGGCCTCCCGCGTCCAGTTCGACACCGTCCTGCAACACAGTATCACTCGCTGAACGCAGGAGCGCTGCTCGCAGGAGCGGCTTCAGCCGCGAATCCGGGCCTCGCAGGAGCGGCTTCAGCCGCGAATCCGGGCCTGAAGGCCCTCCTACGGGGCCGCGAATCCGGGCCTGAAGACCCTCCCACGGGGCCGCAACCATTCTCGCCCTTTCGCCGCAATTCGGCGGCTGCCGTGAGCCGGCCCGCAGCGTACGCTGCCCGGACTCGTCACAAGAGAAGGAGCCGAAGATGAGGATTCTGAGCAAAGTGGTGCTGGCGCTGTTGCTGGCCTCACCGGTCGCGGCGTTCGCCGGCCCGGTCAACATCAACACGGCCGATGCCGAGACGATCTCCGCCGAACTCAAGGGCGTGGGTCTCGCGAAGGCGAAGGCGATAGTCGAATACCGCAAGAAACACGGTCCGTTTCGAAGCGCCGACGACCTGTCGCTGGTCAAAGGTATCGGTGAACGCACGGTCGAGCTGAACCGCGCCGACATCCGCGTCTCCGCTGCGAAAATGTAGGGAGAGCGCGACGCCAGCCGCGCCGGGCCCGTGCCGAACGGGCCCGGCGCGCGCATGTGATCTCCGTCATGTCTCCGCGACGGTGAATTCGCTATGATACGGACCGTTTCAGCGATGTGGAGCGCCTTGTGACCCAGACAGTCAGAGCAGCCGTCTTTCCGGTAGCCGGACGTGGCACCCGTTTCCTGCCGGCGACCAAAGCCAGCCCGAAGGAAATGCTGCCGATCGTCGACAAACCGCTGATCCAGTATGCGGTGGAGGAGGCGGTTTCCGCAGGGGCAACGAAGCTCGTGTTCGTTACCGGTGCGTCGAAGCGTGCTATCGAGGATCACTTCGACACGGACGCGGAGCTCGAAAGAGCGCTGATGCAATCCGGGAAGGATCGCTTGCTCGAATCCATCCGGAACATCGTCCCGCCGGGCGTCTCCTGCGTCTACATACGGCAGGGCGAACCGCTGGGGCTGGGTCATGCCGTCCTGTGCGCGCGTCCGGCAGTCGGCGACGAGCCGTTTTTCGTCCACCTTGCAGACGACCTGATCGCCGGACAGCCCGGGTGTCTCAAACAGATGGCCGACGAGTTCGCAGGCCATGGCGGCAGCGTCATCGCCGTGGAGACCGTGCCGAGGGAGCACACCTCCAGCTACGGTATCGTCGCCGTCGACGAGAGCGATCGCAACCGCATCACGCAGATCGTCGAGAAACCGGCACCGGAGGATGCGCCGTCGAACTCCGCCGTCGTCGGCCGCTACCTGCTGGCGCCGGAGATTTTCGGGAAGCTCGAAAACACGGGCAGGGGCGCAGGCGGCGAAATACAGCTGACGGACGGAATTGCGGACATGCTCGATGAACGGGCCGTATACGCTTATTCGTTCCGGGGCACGCGCTACGATTGCGGCAGCAAGCTGGGCTACCTGAAGGCAACCGTGGCCTACGGTCTGGAGCACGACGATGCGGGCGCTCCGTTTCGGACATTCCTCGAAGAGACGATCTGCGAGTAACAATCCCCTGGCGAAGCCGGGGCTTTCCGCTCAGAGCCCGTATCAAAAATAAATAGGGTGTGAGTCGCCTAAAATAAGGTGCCAGTCACCTAATTTCCAAGAGAAATTAGGTGACTGGCACCTTATTTTAGGCGACTCACACCCTATTTATTTTTGATACGGGCTCTGAGCGGAAAGCCCCGGCTTCGCCAGGGGATTGTTACTCGCAGATCGTCTCTTCGAGGAATGTCCGAAACGG
>JAKSCZ010000214.1 GCA_022360335.1 Pseudomonadota bacterium | reverse complement strand
CAGATTCCGCATCGACAACGGATCGATACGGTACCTGGAAATCGTCGTAACCGACATGCCTCCCATGGACGGGGAAGGAAGGTCCTAGCGGCGGCCCTTCAGCCGCTGTCGGCGGCGCCGCCCGGCTTCCTCGTACCGCCGTTTCTCCGTCCGGGTCGCAGGCTCGATCGGCGGCACCTGCGCGGGCTTGCCGTCCTCACCCAGCGCGACGAACGTCAGGTACGCCGACACGACGTGCCGCGCGCCGCCCGTGCGGCTGTTCTCGGCCGCGACGTGTACCCCGATTTCCATCGAGCTGCGCCACGCGCGGTTGGCGGCGGCCTTGACGATCAGCGTATCGCCGCTGCGCGCGGGCGCGAGGAAGTTCAGGCTGTCGACCGCGGCCGTCACGCAGGGCCGGCCGCTGTGGCGTTCCGCGACGATCAACGCCGTGCGGTCGCACAGCCCCATGACCAGGCCGCCGAACACCGTGTACTCGGAATTGAGGTCGTTCGGGAAGACCTTGTAGACGTTCTGTTCGACGGCCGACTCCGACGGCGCCTTGCCGGTTTCGCTCATTGTCCGGTCCTCTGCAGTGCGTAAGCGAGCAGCCGTTGCAGGACGCGTTGCCGCAGGCAGGACGGCTGCTCCAGTCCCATGCGAACCAGCATCGGCGCGTGTTCGGTTCGATTGCGCGCGGTCGCCGCGCGCAACGCCGTGACCGTTTTCTGACGCGCCGTTGCCGTACGCTTTCGCAACCATCCGAGCGCTTCGGCCAGCGCCTGCTCCTGCGCGGTGAACTCGGTGCCGAGGGGGTACGGCGGGAAGTGTTCGCGGTACTCGTCGAACACCGATGCGATCGCTGCGGGCGTGTTGCCGGCGGCATCGTCCGCCATCGTGTAGCCGCTTTCGAGCTTGCCGGCGCGCCGGGCCGCGTCGACGAGTTCGTCCTGGAACCCGGCGTCGGCGATGTGCAGCATCCGGTCGATGAGATCGCGGTCGCCGCAGCCTCGCGTTGCGGCGATGCCGTACTCGGTTACGAACACGTCGCGGTGGTGACGGGGCACGGTCGTGTGGCCGTAGTCCCAGCGAACGTTCGAGGTGGCCGTGCCGCGGCCTTCGCGACGCGCACGGCACATCAGTATCGACATCGCACCGTCGAGCGCCTGCGCCATGGAGACGAAGTCGAACTGGCCGCCGACGCCGCTGACGACGCGCCCGTCCTCGAGCGCGTCGGACACGGCCGCGCCGAGCAGCGTGACCATCATCGTCTCGTTGATGAAGCGCGCATCGCGGCGCTGCGCCCGCTTCCGGAATTCGTCGCCGAACAGCGTGTTGACGTTAGAGATGGCGGTCATGTCGATCAGCCGGCGCCGCTCGACGGGCAGCGAGCGCAGCCCCTCGTACAGCGCATTCGAGCCGATGAAAAAGCCGGCGTGCATGACCGTTCCGGCCGCGTCGTCCGCCGGCCGCCTGACGAGGCCGGCGTCGAACAGCGAAAACAGCGCGTCGCCGAGCAACTCGGTCGATGCGTAGAGACCCTCATCGAACGGCGAGCGTTCGATCGGCAGGCGGCCGCGCCGTTCGGTCGCCGTGCCGCCCGGGAGGCGCCGCAGTACCTCGCCGAACACCGCCGGCGATGCGTGCCTGAGCGCGAGACAATGGGCGACGGCGTCGCTGAGCGAGCCGATACCCAGCTGGATCGTGCCGCCGTCGCGCACGAGGCTCGCAACGTGCATGGCCGCCGCGTAGTCGCCGTCGGCGACGCGCCGGTTCGGCAAGGGAAACAGGGGAAAGTCGACGCTCTCGTCGTCGAGCAAACAATCGAACTCCGCCGCGTCGAGGTCGGCGTCGCCCAGCATGTAGGGCATGTGCCGGTTGACCTGGCCGACGAGCAGGGCGGGCAGGCCGGCTTCGCGGCGCGCCGCGAAATGCGGCAGCAGGTCGAGCGTCACCTCGGGATTGCAGGCGAGGCTGTAACGGCCGGGCCGCTCGGGCGAAACCGCGACGAGCTGCGCCAGCACGTTGACGCCGGCGCGGACGAGTTCTCCGGCCACTTCGCTGTAGTTGATGTTCGAGTACTGCTGCTGGACGTAGCGGTTGCCGAGGTAGGCGCCGGGACGCAGGTAGAATTCGCGAACGCGGACGTTGGGCGGCAGCGAGCCGTCGCGCAGCGCCGCGGCGTATTTCGGCACGGGCCAGTCTGGGTACAGCCGACCGACGAACGGCTCGAGGAAGCGCTTTTCGAGTTCGCCGGCGCCTTCCGGCGGCTCGAGCGTCAGGCCGGTAAAGATCGTCAGCGTCACGGACGGATCCGAGGCCGCCGTTTCGAACAGCGCATCGGCGATGTGCGTGGCCTTGCCGATGCCGATCGGCAGGCCCAGCACGATGTCCTTGCCTGCCGTTCGAACGATCGATGCCGCCAGCTCGTCCGCGGACCCGAAGACTCGCGCCATCCGATCAGGTCTTCAGCGAGGCCAGGTCCGAACCGGCGGGCTTCTGGAAAAGTCGCAGGTCGAAGTCTGCAACGACCGCCAGCAGGTGATCGAAAATATCGGCCTGGATGGTCTCGTATTCGGCCCACGCCGTCGTGTTGGTGAAGCAGTAGATCTCGAGCGGCAGCCCCTCGGAACCGGATGCGAGCTGGCGCACTATCAGGGTCATGTCCTTGCGGATGCCGGGATGATGTTTCAGGTAGTTGGCGACGTAGGCGCGAAACGTGCCGACGTTCGTCAGGCGGCGCGTATTGACGGCTTCGTCGACGGCGCTGCCCAGCGACGCGTTGTATTCCGCCAGTTCCTTTTCCTTGTCGTCGATGTAGTCCGTGAGCAGCGCGAAACGCCTGAAGTGATCCACTTCGTCCGCACGCTGGAAGCGAATCGAGTTCTTGTCGAGATGGATCGCGCGCTTGATGCGCCGGGCGCCGGTCTGGGACATGCCGCGCCAGTTCTTGAAAGAATCCGAGATCAGGCGGTGCGTCGGGATCGTCGTTATGGTCTTGTCCCAGTTCTGCACCTTGACGGTGTGCAGCTGCACGTCGACGACGTCGCCGTCGGCCCCGAACTGCGGCACTTCGATCCAGTCGCCGACGCGGACCATGTCCTGTGCCGTGAGCTGCACGCTGGCCACGAGCGACAGGATGGTGTCCTTGAAGACGAGCAGCAGGATGGCCGTCATCGCGCCGAAGCCGCTGAGCAGCAACAGCGGCGATCGTTCGAGGATTGTTGCAACGATCATCACGCCGCCCAGGATCCAGACGACGATCTGGATCAACTGCACGAAACCCTTGAGCGGGCGGTCCCTGGCCATCGGCGTTGCCGAGTAAATCTCATTCGCCGCGCTCAGCGTCGACGACAGCGCCATGGTCAGCATCAACACCACGTAACCCATAGCCACGTTGCGGATGAGCTGCGTGGCGCCGTCGGCCAACCCCGGCACGAACGCAACGCCGATATAGACGATGATGGCCGGCGCCAGATGGACGAGCCGCTCGAATACGCGATGCCGAACCAGGAT
>JAKSCZ010000463.1 GCA_022360335.1 Pseudomonadota bacterium | reverse complement strand
CCGCAGGTCACCATGTTGACGTTGGTCTCGCCCTTGCCGACGTGCTCCGCGAGATTGACGGGCGGCACGCAGTAAGGACCGATCGCCGCAGGCGTCAGGTCGATGACGCGCGCGCCGCGGCTTTGCAGTTTCGCGTCGTTGTCGGCGTGCACGTAAGCCGATGTCGCATCGAACGCGATCTGCACGTCGTCGTTCGCGCCCTCGTCGAGAAATCCGTCGACGCCGCCGGCCGTCGTCTTGACACCGAGCTCGGCCGCGCGCGCCAGCCCCTCCGATCGCGGGTCGATACCGATCATCCACACGGGGTCGATCGCCTTGCTGCGCAACGCCTTGATCAGCAGATCGGTGCCGATGTTGCCCGACCCGACGATGGCTGCATTGATCCTCACTTCCGTATCCTCATTCCGGTTCTCGTCAGCAAAAGCCGACGCTGGCGGAGCCGATGCCCGAGATCTCGACCCGCATTGAATCGCCCGGCGCAATCGGCAGGAACGGCACGAGCGATCCGGAGAGCACGACGTCTCCGGCGCGCAGTTCGACGCCGTAGCGCGACAGCGCGTTGGCCAGCCAGGCCACGCAACAGGCCGGGGAGCCCAGCGCTGCGGCGCCCGTACCCTCGGCGGCGACCTCCCCGTTCCTGTACACGGTCATGCGGCAGGCCGGGAGATCCAGCTCCCGCGGATCCGCACGGTCGTCACCGAGCAGGACGAGCCCGCACGATGCGTTGTCCGAGACCGTATCCACGAGACGGATGTCCCAGTCACGCACTCTCGAGTCCACGATCTCGAAACACGGCGTGACGTACTCGGTCGCGCGGATCGCCCCGGCTTCCGTGACGCCGGGACCGGCCAGGTCCCGGCCGAGAACGAACGCGACTTCGCCTTCCGCCCTGGGTTGAATGAGACGCTCACTGATGGGCAGCGTTGCGCCGTTCGGGTACATCATCGCGTCGGTCAGGTTGCCGAAGTCGGGTTCGCCGACGCCGAGTTGCCGCTGGACGGCCTCGCTCGTCAGCCCGATCTTTCGCCCGACCAGCGTTTCGCCGTTCGCCAGTCGCCGTTCCAGGATGCGCGTCGAGATCGCGTAGGCGTCGTCGACCGTGGCGTCCGGAAAACGCGTGCTGATCGGCTCGATCGTCGATTGCGCCGCGAGCGCCGCAAGGATTTCGTCGGCGAGTTTGTCGGTATCCACGGCAGTCACAGCTTGATGCAGATATTCGATAGTTCCGAATAGAAACCGAGCGAATGCACACCGCCCTCGCGGCCGAGGCCCGAGAGCTTCATACCGCCGAACGGCGTTCGCAGATCACGCAGGAACCAGCAGTTCACCCAGGTGATGCCGACTTCGAGCGCGGCGGCGGCGCGGTGTCCCCGTGAGAGATTCTCCGTCCAGACCGTGGCGGCGAGGCCGTACGGCGAATCGTTTGCGAGTGCGACCGCTTCCTCTTCCGTATCGAACGGCAGGATGCTGCACACGGGGCCGAAGATCTCTTCCCGGTTGACGCGTGCGGTGTGCTCCAGCCCGGTCCAGACGGTCGGCTGAACGAAGTACCCGCCGTCCCGGTCGTCGCCGAATTCGGGGACGCCGCCGCCCGCGACGACGGTCGCGCCTTCTTCGACCGCGAGGTCGAAATAGTCCAGCACTTTCTTCTTGTGGGCGGCGGAGATCAGCGGACCGATCGTCGTTTTCCCGTCGTACGGGGACCCCGGAACGAGCTTTTCCGCCTCGGCTTTCATGCCCGCGACGAATGCACCGTAGACCGGTCGCTCGACGTACATGCGCTCGGGTGCGAGGCAAACCTGCCCGCAATTGGCGAAAGCCGCCCGGCCGAGCGCCGGAACGGCCTTGCCGAGATCGGCGTCGGCGAAGACGACGGCCGGGTTCTTGCCGCCGAGTTCGAACGACACGGGTTTGACGCTGTCGGCAACCGATCTCTGGATCGCGGCCCCCGTTCGCGTCTCGCCCGTGAAAGTCACCGCGTCGACGCCCGGGTGGCCGACGAGAAGCTCGCCCGCCGATCCGGCGCCATAGCCATGGACGACATTGAATGCACCGTCCGGAATGCCGGCATCGTGCATTACCTCGGCGAGCAGTGTCGCCGTCGACGGCGTTTCCTCGCTGGGTTTGACCACCACCGCGTTACCGCAAGCCATGGCCGGTGCAACCTTCCAGGTCATGAGAAGAAGCGGCAGGTTCCACGGACAGACGATCGCCACGACGCCGAGCGGCCGCCGGATCGCATAGTTGAGTGCGCCCGCGCCGTCCGGCGTATCGGTCTGGAAAATCTCCGCTCCCTGGTTCGCGATCAGGTCCGCGAAGACCCGGAAGTTCGCGGCGCCGCGCGGGATGTCGATTTGGCGCGCCGTTTCCTCGGGCTTGCCGGTATCGGAAATCTCGGCATGCAGGAACTCCTCGAAGCGCTCTTCGATACCGTCCGCCACGCGACGCAGCAAGCGGGTACGTTCCCGTGTGCCCAGCGTCCCCCAATCTCCGTGCGCCGCGTTCCGCGCCGCGGATACGGCCTTGTCGACGATCGCCCGGTCCGCGATGTGCGCCGCCCCGATCTTCCTGCCCGTGGCGGGGTCGACGATGTCGAGCCGTTCGTCCGATTCGACGAACTTCCCGTCGACGAAACACCGCCGGTCGAGCGCTGCGGGTTCTGCGAGCTTTTCTCCGGTCCTGGCCACTAGTTCTTCGATTCGCTTTTCTGTCTTCCGCCTGCCGCGAAATTCGCCGGCGGCATCTCGTACAGGAGGACACGCACGCTTTTTGGATCGGCCCGCAGCGATTCGGCGACGGCCGCCGTAACGCGCTTGACGAGACGCGTCTTGGCTTTGTCGTCCCGCCCTTCCAACAAGCTGATCTGTACGATTGGCACGTCGACCCCCATGCGTTACCGGGTGCGCAGACCCTCACCCACCGAGTCACTTTACGATTTTCGATTTTTTTTCGCAAACCACGTTTTCGCGAGCACGGGACGGCCCGCCTCGGCGGGCGCCGGACCCGCACGACAATGTCAACATTAAATTATTGATTAATCGATATTATCCGATCATTTCGCCCGATCGCTCCGGCTTCGCCGATAGCCGGGGCAATCGCATACAGCATCCAAATTAATATCGAAAATTTTGCGCGAAACCCGAACTCAAAACCTCGGAAGCGACGCGCGCCCGCCGATGCCCGGAGGCCGTGCCCGGGCGCCTCTCGCTGCGCGCGCTTTTGCTCGTAATTAATTGTTTTATAATTTTTTTTCTAAGTACCGAGTGAATCGTAGCAGCCTGAATCACGGGGCGTACCGAGTCCCAATTGAGAACGAATATCGATAATTTCTTGCTCAAATTTCGAAAATTTCGTATTCTCCGCGAGGTAAGCGACCCGCCAGGACGGCGTACTCACAACAGAACCATGTGCTCTCAATGAGGACGGCAAAGACTCAGGGAGCGGGGGGCTCCAAATGATCAAGTTCGGACTATTCAGCGAAAAAATCCAAAATCTCCGCAGTTTCAGCTGCCGGCCGGCCGTTGTTGCCGCCGTCTCGATACTGCCGGTCGCGGTTCCTCAGGTCGTTCACGCACAGGATGACGGGCAAGTGCTCGACGAAATCACGGTAACCGCCAGGACGGGCACCAACATACGAGGCGCCGAGCTTATCGGCAGCGCCGTTCAGACCATCGACAGCAAGAGCCTGGCCGAGAGCGGAAAAACGGGCGTGGGCGACTACCTGCGGGAACTGCCGGTCAATTTTGCGGGCGGCGTCGGCATGTCCGACAACACGCAGAGCGGGCAAGACGCCGGCTCGGCCGGCGCCAACCTGACCGGCGGCCAGGGCGTCAACCTGCGCGCGCTGGGGGCGCTTT
>JAKSCZ010000652.1 GCA_022360335.1 Pseudomonadota bacterium | reverse complement strand
CGGGTTCGACGAGCGATTTGTAGTCCATGTTTCTTCTCTTGGGATCGATCGGGCGCGCAGTATAGCAATGAATATCCGCCCGCAAGCGGCGCTCGAGCGTTGCGATACGCTGATGCTCGACATGGACGGCACGATCCTCGACCTCGCCTTCGACAACTACGTCTGGCGGGATCTGGTGCCCCGGCGCTACGCCGCCGCGAACGACATCGGTTTCGACGAGGCGCGCGCAGCGCTGTTCGAGAAATACCGCTCTGTGCAGGGCAATCTCGAATGGTATTGCCTCGATCACTGGAACGACCGGCTCGGCATCGACGTCGTCAAGATTCATCACGACGCGACCCACAGGATCGGCTACCTGCCCGGCGCGCTGGAGTTCCTCCGCAAGGTACACGCGAGCGACATGCGCGTGCTGCTCGTCACGAACTCGCACCCCGACACGCTGGATCTCAAGGATGCCGTGACCGGCCTGGCGGACTACTTCGACGGCCTCTACAGCTCGCACGACTACGGTCATGCCAAGGAGTCCCGGGCTTTCTGGCACGCGTTGCAGGAGGACGTCGACTTCGACGTCGAGACGACTCTTTTCGTCGACGATTCGAGACCCGTCCTGAGGAGCGCCAAAGCGTACGGCGTGAAGATGCTGGTGCGCGTCACGCGACCCGACACCTCGCAACCCCGGTGCAGCGACGACGAGTTTCGGGGCGTGGAGAGGGTGGGGGACCTTCTGCCGTAGGAGGGCCTTCAGGTCCGAATCGCTTCTGCCGTAGGAGGGCCTTCAGGCCCGAATCGCGGCTAAAGCATCGCGGCTAAAGCCGCTCCTACGGTTGTTTTTTGGGCCCGCGGCGGCGGCGCCGGCCTTTGCCCGGTTTGTTGTGGTCGCCGCCGCCCGGACGTCGCCGCGGACCGCCGCGCGGCTTGCGCTGCCGCGGTTTCGGCCTGACGATCTCGGGCAGGTCGTCCGGCGAGTAATTCGCGACCGGGAGCTTGTGGCCGATGTAATCTTCGATGTCCGGCAAGGAGATCGCGTAGGTCTCGCAGCCGAAACTGATCGCATCGCCCGCCGCACCGGCGCGCGCGGTGCGCCCGATACGGTGGACGTAGTCTTCGCAATCCTGCGGCAGGTCGTAGTTGATCACGTATTGTACGTTGGGGATGTGCAGGCCGCGCGAGGCGACGTCGGTGCCGATCAGTACGGGCAGCTCGCCGCTCTGGAAGTCCATCAGCATTCGCAGGCGTTTCTTCTGCGGCACGTCGCCCGAGATCGCCTTTGCCTGGATGCCGTTCGCTTCGAGGAAATCCTGCACGCGTTCGGCCTCGCGTTTCATGTTGACGAAGATCATGATCCGGGCGGCGCCCATCTCCCGAATCAGGCCGACCAGAAGCGGCATCTTGTCCTCGTTCGACGGAAAGAAAATCGCCTGGCGCACCTTGTCGGCCGTCACCTTGTCGGGCTCGATCCGGATCAATTCGGGTTCGTTCATGTGCTCGTAGGCGAGCTCCATGACGCGGTGCGAGAGCGTTGCGGAGAACAGCATGTTCAGACGCTTCTCGGGTTTGGGCAGGCGCCGCAGGAGGTAGCGGATGTCCTTGATGAAGCCGAGGTCGAACATGCGATCGGCCTCGTCGAGAATCGCGACCTGGACGCGGTCGAGCTTGTAAACGCCCTGCTTGTAGTAATCGATGATCCGGCCGGGCGTGCCGATGAGGAGGTCGACGCCGTCCTGGAGCGTCCGGCGCTGCTTCTCGTAGTCGGTTCCGCCGAACGCAAGTCCGATCTTCAGGCCCGTGTGTTTGCCGAGAACGCCGGCGTCCCCGGCGATCTGCACGGCGAGCTCGCGCGTCGGGGCAAGGCAGAAGACGCGGGGCTGGTGCGGCCCGTCGAATTCGACGGGCCGGGTCATCAGGCGCTGGTACGCGGCGATCAGGAATGCCGCCGTCTTGCCGGTCCCTGTCTGTGCCTGTCCGGCCACGTCGCGCTGCTCAAGCGCGATCGGCAGGGTCGATGCCTGGATGGGCGTGCAGAACTCGAAACCCGCACCGCGGATGCCCGCGAGCACGGATTCGTGCAGTGGCAGGGTGTCGAATCTGAGGTCGCTCAGATGGTTTTCTGACATAAGAAAAGAACCGGAATTGTGCGTCAAATGCTTGCAAAATGGCTCGCGAAACGTTCAAATTGGCTGTAATTCGACGCGACAACCGTCGCCCCGCCCAGTTTCGCTTTTCATCGATCCGTATAAGAAGCCGGAAAAGCTCGGCCATTAAGCTGCGACAGTTTGCCTGATCGACAAGGCAGCGTCACCCGTTTTTGAGATGTCCGTCTGCAAGCCTCCCTTGTTGACGGGCAATTCCACACCCACATTGGAAGTTTTTGGAGGAAGTAGCCGGTGAGCGACAAGATTGTGCACACCTCGGATAGCGCATTCGATGCTGACGTACTGCAGAACGGCAAGGCCGTGCTGCTCGATTTCTGGGCTGAATGGTGCGGCCCCTGCAAGATGATCGCACCGCTCCTCGACGAGGTGGCGGACAAGTACGAGGAAAAGCTCGACGTCGTCAAACTGAACGTCGACGAAAACCCCAACACGGCTCAGAAGTTCGGCATCCGCAGCATTCCGACGCTGATCCTGTTCAAAGACGGCGCCGTGCAGGCGCAGATGATGGGCGCGATGCCGAAGTCGCAGCTCGAAGAATTCCTGGACACCAATCTGTGAGAGGGTACTTGGGTACTTCAACGAAATCTCGCCCGAACAAGTCGGGCAACAAGGGCAAAGGCGGCGCCAACCGGCGGCGCCGGCGGCGGCCACCGCAGCACGAGTTTCCCGACGACGACGGGAATCTCGAGGTGATTCCCCCCGAGCAGCTCGAGGCCAGCAAGAACATGATGAACCTGGCGGAGCTCAAGAACCGCCCGGCTGCTACGCTCGTCGAGCTCGGCGAGTCGCTCGGCATCGAGAACATGGCGCGTTCGCGCAAACAGGACATGATCTTCGCGATCCTCAAGGCGCACGCCGCCCAGGGCGAGGACATCTACGGCGAAGGCGTTCTCGAGATCCTGCAGGACGGTTTCGGTTTCCTGCGCTCGGCCGACGGCTCGTATCTTGCCGGTCCCGACGACATCTACGTCAGCCCGAGCCAGATCCGGCGGTTTGCGCTGCGCACCGGCGACACGGTCTCGGGACTGATACGTCCGCCGAAGGACGGCGAGCGCTACTTCGCGCTGCTCAAGGTCGGCCAGATCAACCACGACGCGCCCGAGAACGCGCGCACGAAGGTCCTGTTCGAGAACCTGACGCCGCTGTTCCCGAAAGACCGTCTCAAGCTCGAGCAGGGCAACGGCAGTACCGAGGACCTCACGGCACGCATCATCGACATGGTCGCGCCGATCGGTAAAGGCCAGCGCGGCCTGATCGTCTCCCCGCCGAAAGCCGGCAAGACGATGCTGCTGCAGAACATCGCATCGGCCATCGTCGCCAACAGTCCGGAAGTCGACCTCATGGTGCTGCTCATCGACGAGCGCCCCGAGGAGGTCACCGAGATGGAGCGTACGGTACGCGGCGAGGTCGTGTCGTCGACGTTCGACGAGCCGGCCAGCCGTCACGTGCAGGTTGCCGACATGGTGATCGAGAAGGCGAAGCGACTGGTCGAGCACAAGAAGGACGTGGTCATCCTGCTCGACTCGATCACTCGCCTGGCGCGCGCCTACAACACAGTCGCGCCATCGTCGGGCAAGATCTTGTCGGGCGGCGTCGATGCCAATGCGCTGCAGAAACCCAAGCGGTTCTTTGGTACGGCG
>JAKSCZ010000608.1 GCA_022360335.1 Pseudomonadota bacterium | reverse complement strand
CCGTCGCTGCGGCGGCTCGTCAGGGAGCACGGGCGGGAACTCGACCGGCGCTGGCGCCGTAACGTCGTGCTCAACAAGTGGCTGGACTATCTCAGCGAGCAGGGCCACCTCATCCTGGACCGCCAGACCCGGTAGCGCAGGACGCTCAGATATCGCGGCGGTACATCTGCCGTTGCAGCGGCGGCGCTTTGCTGTCCGACAGGCCGCGTATGGCGGCATCCGTTTCGTCGCTGCCGCCGTCGTCGGCCTCGTCGGCCTCGTCGGCGAACTCGGCGTCGTCTTCGTCGAAGACCTCGCGCGCCGTCGCGTCGACGCGCGGTTTCAGCTGATGATCCCGCAGCAGTTCGTCGCTGGTATTGACGGGCGTGGCGGTAAGCTCCGACGCGGAAACCTCGAGCGTGGCTTCACGGCTCCCGTCGCTCAGGACCTCGTGGCCCGGGAAGGCCGTCGCCGGGGCCGACACCAGCCCGGCCAGCGTGAGAACCGCGCCTGCGGTCAGGGTGTTGCCGCGCTGCGGCGCTTCGGGCCGTACTGCCAAGGCATCCCCCTTCGGACAGGACCGCCGGCGGCGATCCGCGTGGTGTTATAGTCGAGTATAACACCTGGATGCGGCCGGTCAAGCCGGGCGATTCAGCGGACCCTGGCCGTTTGCGGGGGGCCGCCCGTCTCGCGCAGCGTGGCGAGATCCGTCACGATGTCCGCCGCCTGGTCCAGCAGGATATCCGGGAACTCGTCGTCGCCGATGTCCTCGAAGCTGGCGAGCGGCTCCAGGTCCAGCGCGGCACGGCGCTCGTTCTCCCGGTCGAGCCTGGCCTGCAGGTCGTGTTCCCGTTCGGCGCGCCGGCTGTCGATGTTGAGCGACACGGACTTGCGGGAGGGCATCTCTTCGGCCGCCCGGATCGTGTCGAGCTGGTACAGATAATTGGGGTCGTCGCCGGCGCGTTCCATGTAGGTCACGGCCAGGGATTCGATCGTGCTGTCCAGCGGCTTGCCGGCGCGAAAGCGCGTGGTCTGGATCGTGTCCCAGGGGAGCGCCCTGTCGCGCACGCTCTCGCCGATGATCCCGGCGTTGATGTGCGACGGCAGCGCGATGTCGGGGTCGACGCCGCGGTGCTGCGTACTCTCGCCCGTCACGCGGTAGTACTTTCCGATGGTCAGCGTCAGTTGCCCGAAGCCCTTGTCGTCCTCGCCGCGCAGGTACTGGTCGAGCGGGTAGAGATTCTGCACGGTGCCCTTGCCGAAGGTCTGCTGGCCGACGATGACGCCGCGCGCGTAGTCCTGGATCGCGGCCGCGAAGATTTCCGATGCGGATGCGCTGTACCGGTCGACGAGGACGACCAGCGGTCCGTTGTACGCGACCCGGGCGACGGGGTCCGGGTCGTCCAGGCGGCTGATACGGCCGTTCGAGTTGCGCAACTGAACGACAGGCCCGTTGTCGATGAACAGGCCCGACAGCGCGGTCGCTTCGGTCAGGTGGCCGCCGCCGTTACCGCGTAAGTCGATGACGAGGCCGTCGATGCCTTCCTGCTCGAGTTCGCCGATCAGACGCCTCACGTCCTTGGTCGTACTCGTAAAACTCTTGTCGCCGCGGCTCTGGGCCGGGTAATCGCGGTAGAAGCTCGGTACGTCGATTACGCCGACCGACCACTCACGGCCCTCGCGCGGTATTCTGACGATCTCGCTTTTCGCTGCCTGTTCCTCGAGCTTGACCTGCCCCCGCGTCAGGTCGATGAACTTCTTCGGGCTGCCCGGCATCGAGTTGGCCGGAATGATCTCGAGGCGGACCACGGAGTCGGCCGGCCCGCGGATCAGCTGGACGACGTCGTCCAGACGCCAGCCGATGACGTCGACGATCTCGCCGTCGGCGCCTTGTGCGACCCCCGTAATGCGGTCCTCGGGTTTCAACGTGCCGTCGATGGCGGCGGGTCCGCCCGGAATGATCCCGGCGATCTTGACGAAATCGTCTTCGGTCTGCAGCGACGCGCCGATCCCGAAGTAGGACAGGCTCATCTGGATACGGTACTCCTCGGTATTGCGCGGCGAGTAGTAGTTCGAGTGCGGGTCCAGGGTATTGACGAACGCGTTCATGAAACGCTCGAAAACGTCGTCGCTGTTCACCTGGTTGAGGCGCCGCATGTAGCCGGTGTAGCGTCTCGTCAGGGTCTCCCGGATCTTCTCCCAGGGCTCGCCTTCGAGTGCCAGATTCAGTGCGTCGTTCTTTATGCGACGGCGCCAGATATCGTCGAGTTCGGACGAGGATTTCGCCCACGGCGCCTCCGTTCGGTCGAACCGGTATTCCTCGTCGACGGTGAAGTCCGGCTCGGTTTCGAGTTGCCGCAGTGCAAATTCGAGTCGCTCGCGGGCGCGCGTCTGGTATATCTGGAACGCCTCGAAAACCGGATCGAGCGGATCGCTGCGCACCATGTCGTCGAGTTCGTGGCGGAAGGAGTCGAAATACTCGACGTCGCCGTCGAGCAGGTACAGCCGGTTTCGATCGACCGATTCGATGAAACGGTCCAGGACCAGGGACGACAATTCGTCGTCCACCGCGACCTGGTTGTAGTGCGACTGCTGGATGAACTGCGCGACGATTTCGCCGACTCTCTCGTGTCGGGTTTCGGGTTGAAGAAAGCTTGGCGGGTCCGCCTCGGTGCCGGCCGCCGGCCACGTGACGAGGGCGAGGCCGAGTCCGGCCAGGTATCCGAAGCCGCGGATGCGAAGTTTCGTCAATGCGTTCTCCATTACGGTGAGCGGTGTTTCGGCGCAGCGCGCTTTTGCGCTAGGCTAGTGGCCCGGCGCCCTGCGATCAAGAGCGCATTCGTCATAATCGTCAGTGCTTTCCGGTATTTTCGACCGGTTCGGAAAAATTAGCCCATGCGTCCATTGTCCGTCGTCACGCTGATCGTTCTGGGGTCGTGTTTCGCGATCGCCTGCAGCCTGGCGGCCGTCATCGTCATCGTCATCGTTCTCGGGGACGAATATCCGCGTCTGCAACACGAGTTCGTGCCGCTGCGCGACAGTCTGCTCATCTTTCTCGGTATGACTCTGATCGCCGCCGCAAGT
>JAKSCZ010000028.1 GCA_022360335.1 Pseudomonadota bacterium | reverse complement strand
TACATTACCCACCCGGTCCTTTCCAGACCGGCTGTCTCCCGGATTTCGGACTCCAGTCTCGACGAGATGGTCGTCACGGATACGATCCCGCTCAATGCGGAAGCGCGGGCCTGCACCAGGATCCGCCAGCTGTCGGTTGCGGAGATGCTGGCCGAAACCATGCGCCGCATCGCCGAGGACGAATCCGTCAGCTCGCTGTACGTCGACTGATTTTGGATTCGCTTACGCAAGCGGCGCTCGGCGCCTGTATTGCGGCAGCGTGCGTTCCGGGCGAGCACCGCCGCAGGGCGCTCGTCGCCGGTGCTATGCTCGGTACCCTGCCGGATCTCGACGTCTTCATCGATTTCGGCGACGCAGTCCGCAATTTCACCTGTCACCGCGGATTCAGCCACTCCTTATTCGTTCTTCCGGGGGTCGCTGTGCTGATCTGGCTCGCGTTGCGGCGCTGGTGGGCGCCGGTGCGCGCCGCGCCGGTATATTGGCTGGCGGCCGTCATGCTGGCGCTCGTGACGCACCCGCTGCTCGACGCGCACACGGCCTACGGCACGCAGTTGCTGTGGCCGCTCGCCGTAACACCGACGAGCTGGGCAAGCTTGTTCATCATCGATCCGCTGTACACCCTGCCCTTGCTCGCCGGTGCGATCGCAATCGGCGGCTGGGCATCGCGACCCGGAGCGCATACGGTGCTCGTGACCTGCCTGGTCCTGAATTCCGCGTACCTGGGGTGGTCGTGGATCGCTAAGTCGCTCGTCGAACGCGAGGCAAGAGCGTCGCTGGTCGAATCGGGCATCGGGTACAGGGCCATGTTCTCGACGCCCACGCCGCTGAACACCTTGCTGTGGCGCGTGGTCGTAATGACCGATGAGGGCTATGCCGAGGGCCTCGATTCCTTGCTGGTCGACGAAGGGCGCATGGAGTTCGTGTCGTACCGTTCCGATACCCGGGCCCTTGCAGAGGCGGACCGGATCGGGGCGGTCAGGCGGCTGCGATGGTTCGCCGACGACTTCGTCAGTGCCGACGTGGTCGACGGCCGCCTCGTGATGACGGACCTGCGCATGGGGCAGGCGCCCGAGTACGTCTTTCGCCACGTTGTCGCCGAGCGGGGCGATCCCCACTGGCAAGCCGTGATTCCCGAGCGGGCGATGACGATGCCCGACCGGCAGGCGCTCTCTTCGGTCTTGCGCCGCATCCTGGGAGATAAGGGACAGTTACCTTAATTCAGAGATAAGGGACAGTTACCTTATCTCAGGATTTGCTGATTGGTTGGACGGACATTGCGGTGCAAGAGATAAGGTAACTGTCCCTTATCTCTGAATTAAGGTAACTGTCCCTTATCTGCGTCGCTGGCGTTTCGGACGGGCTTCGGTTACCATGCGCGCCCCTGTGGCGGCTGGTCGCGGCTGAGACAGGGCTTATCGCTGGTAAAACCCCAGCAAAACCAATCAGATAGGGAGAGCAGTCGTGAGTGACGAGTTCGATCTGATTGCGGAAGACCGTGAAGACCGGGGGAAAGGTGCGAGCCGCCGCCTGCGTCGACAGGGCCTGGTTCCCGCAATCATCTACGGTGCCGGGCGTCCGTCGCGGTTACTGGCATTCGACCACAACCGGGTCATCCAGCAGCTCGAGAACGAGAAGTTCTACTCGAGCGTCCTCAGCATCAAGGTCGGCGAGAAAAGGCAGGCCGCGATCCTGAAAGATATCCAGCGCCACCCGTCCAGGGCGCAGATCATGCACATGGACTTCCAGCGCATCGTCGAGGACCAGGAGATCAAGATGCTGGTGCCGATCCACTTCCTCGGCGAAGACGTCGCCCCGGGCGTGAAGCTCGGCGGCGGCAAGCCCCAGCACATGATCACGGAAGTCGAGGTCGTCTGTCTGCCGAAAGACCTGCCGGAGTACCTCGATATCGACGTCTCGGAGCTGGAGCTCGACGAGATGCTCAAGCTGTCCGACATCGAGCTGCCGGACGGCGTGACGATCCCGGCGCTGGCGCAAGGCGAGGAAGCCGACCGCCCGGTCGTCTCGATCCACGTCATCAAGGAAGTGGTCATCGAGGAAGAGGAAGAACTCGAAGAAGGCGTCGAAGCGGCTGCCGAAGGCGAGGCACCGGAGGACGGCGAAGCGCCCGCGGCCGAGGAGTCCGCCGGCGACGAGACCGACAGCGAGTAATTCCCGAGACGAGCTTCGCGAATAAGATTCGCACGCCATGGCCAAGCCCGTCCGCATCATCGCCGGTCTCGGCAACCCCGAGGACAGGTACGAACGCACCCTGCACAACGCCGGGTTCCGGTTCGCGGATATGCTCGCCCGGCACTTTGGCGGCAGCTTTCGCTACGAGAAGAAGTTCGATGCCGACTGCTGCCGTGTCGACGTGCACGGCGAGGACGTGTGGCTCGTCAAGCCGCAGAGGTACATGAACCGGAGCGGACAACCGAGCCGCAGCAGGCTCGACTACTACCGCCTGGGTCCGTCCGAGTTGCTCGTCGCGCACGACGAGATCGACCTGCCGCCGGGCACCGTGCGGCTGAAGCGAGGCGGCGGCCACGGCGGCCACAACGGCTTGCGCGACGTCATCCGGCACTGCGGCGCCGGGTTCCTGCGCCTGCGCCTCGGCGTCGGTCATCCCGGCGAGAAGCACGAGGTCACGAACTACGTGCTGAAGAAGGGCCCGGCCGGCATCGAGGCCGCCGTGGCGCGCAACATCGATGACGCGATGGGTGTCTTGTCCGAACTCGTCGACGGCGAGATCGACGCGGCGACGAAGAAACTGCACACGAAAGACACTTCGCAAACTGAATAATGGCAATTACCTGTGGCATCGTCGGCTTGCCCAACGTCGGCAAATCGACACTGTTCAACGCCCTGACGGCGGCGGAAATCGCGGCCGAGAACTATCCGTTCTGCACGATCGAGCCGAACGTCGGCGTCGTCGAGGTGCCCGACCCGCGGCTTCGCGCCCTGGCCGCCATCGTCAAACCGCAGAAGACCGTCCCGACGACGATGGAATTCGTGGACATCGCGGGCCTGGTTGCAGGCGCCTCGAAAGGCGAGGGGCTCGGCAACCAGTTCCTCGCCAACATCCGCGAGACGAACGCGATCGCGCACGTCGTGCGCTGCTTCGAGAACGATGACGTCGCGCACGTGTCGGGCTCGGTCGAGCCGATCGACGACATCGAGACGATCGACACCGAACTCGCGCTCGCCGACCTCGAGTCCGTCGAGCGCCAGCTCGACAAAGCGACGCGCAATGCGAAGACGGGCAGGAAGGAAGACATCGCACGCCGCGATGCGCTTGCCGGAATCAAGGCGCACCTCGACGAGGGCCTGCCCGTGCGTTCGCTGCAGAAGACCGACCTGCAAAAAGACATTCTGCGCGTCGTCCACCTGATCACCGACAAGCCCGTCATGTACGTGGCCAACGTCGCCGAAGACGGATTCGTCGACAATCCGTACCTTGCGGCCGTCGAGGAACACGCGGCGAACGAGGGTTCGGAGGTCGTCGCGATCTGCGCGGCGATCGAGGCCGAGATCGCCGTGCTCGACGAGGAGGACAAGGCCGAATTCCTGGCGGACCTCGGCGCCACGGAGCCGGGCCTCAACCGCGTGATCCGGCACGCCTACCGCCTGCTCGGCCTGCAGACGTTTTTTACGACAGGTCCCAAGGAGGTTCGCGCCTGGACGACGAAGGTCGGTGCGACGGCCCCCAATGCGGCCGGCGAGATTCACACGGACTTCGAGAAGGGCTTCATCCGCGCCGAAACGGTTTCGTACGACGAGTTCGTCGAACTCGGCGGTGAAAACGGCGCAAGGGAGGCGGGAAAGCTGCGCCTCGAGGGCAAGGAATACGTCGTGCAGGAAGGCGACGTCATGCATTTTCGCTTCAAGGTCTGATCGTCGGGAAATATCATGAATCTGAAAGACAAGACCATCGTCATCACCGGCGGCGGACGAGGCCTCGGAGCGGCGATGGCAAAGCGCTTGGCATCGCAGGGCGCCGGACTCGCACTCGTCGACCTCGACGAGGAGGCCCTGGTCGCGACGGCAGCCGAGTGCACGGCGGCGGGCTCGCCGCAGATCGAGACCTACAAAGTGAACGTCGCCGGCGAAGACGAGGTCGTCGCGCTGTTCGACGCCGTGGCCGCCGATTTCGGCGCACTGCACGGTCTCGTCAACAATGCGGGTATCACGCGCGATGCATTGACGCTCAAGTACAGGGATGGCGAGCAGGTCTCGAAGATGACGCTGGACCAGTGGCAACTCGTCATCGACGTGAATCTGACCGGCGCGTTCCTGTGCGGCCGCGAGGCGGCGGCGAAGATGATCGAACTCGGCTGCGAGGGTTGCCTGATCAATATTTCGTCGATCTCGCGGGCCGGTAACATGGGGCAGCTCAACTACTCGGCGGCCAAGGCCGGCGTCGAAGCCATGGCCGTCGTCTGGGCCAGGGAATTCGCCCGTTACGGCATACGCGCCGCGGCGATCGCACCCGGGTTCATCGCCACCGAGATGGTCATGGCCATGAAACCCGAGGCACGCGAAAAACTGACGGCAGGCATACCGTTGCGGCGTATGGGCGACCCGGACGACATCGCGAGGACGGTGCAGTTTATCCTGGAGAACGACTACGTCAGCGGCCGCTGCATCGACGTCGACGGTGCGCTGCGGCTCTAGCTGAACCGACTAGGGCCTGTTCGCCCCGAACGAGGGCAGGGACCAGTCGTAACGGATCGCCAGGCCGCGCACGGTGAAGCCGCTTAACACACCCGTCGCCAGCGAGACGTCGGCCGACAGGCCGGTGGCCCACGCGCCGACGTAGGCGAGGCTCGCGACGAACGCGGCCGTCGCGTAGATCTCGCGCGACAGGATCAGCGGAATCTCGTTGCAGATGACGTCGCGGATCATGCCCCCCGTGACGG
>JAKSCZ010000163.1 GCA_022360335.1 Pseudomonadota bacterium | reverse complement strand
TGACAGCGCCGCCCGGGCTTGCGCCCGTGCACGACCGAGGTCGATGATGCGGTCGTCGAGCCGGCTCAGCTCGAGTTCCGCGCGCAGCACGTCATGTTGCGACTTGCGGCCCACCGAGTACATCGACCGTGTGACGCTGGCGAGATCCTCGAAGAACGGGCGGGACTCGTTGACGAGCCGCCAGGCCTGCTGCGAGTAATAGGCGTCGAGCCACGCCTTGCGAACGGAAACGAGCACCTCGCGGGCGCGGGCCTCCGCCCTCGAACCGAGCGCCGCCGCCCGGGCCCGGGACGCCCTGCCGTCGGCTGCGCGGCCGCGCGGAAAGGTCTGACGGATGCCGATCCGGGCCTGGGACATGCCCTCGGTGGAGAAACCGCCGCCGCTGACCGGGTAATTGGCCAGGCCGATGCGCAGCGACGGATCGGGCAAGGACTCGGCGGCAACGGCGTGCTCCCGCATGGCCCCGGCCCGTGCCAGCAGCGCTTGCGTGCCGGCCTCGGCGGACAACGCGAGGTCTTCCGCCTCGGCGAGCGTCAACGGCACCCGCGGGTCTCCGGTGGCGAATGTCGTGCACGGCGGCAAGACCGCGAACGCGAATACGACGATACAGACGGGCAGGCGCCCGTGAAAAGACGACATGGAACCAACTCCTGCTTGAAAAACCGGAAGGACTTACGGCGCAGGATCGGCTAGTTCAGATAGACGCAATGGAGCTTGTGGCGTGCGACGGCGCGAGGCGGGTCGCCGGGCGGACCGGTCGTGGCGGGATATCTCGGGGCGGCCGGCGCATCGGGCCAGGCGGGGGCGAGCGCAACGATTTCCCCGGAGTCGCCGCCGTCCGACTTGGTCGCGGCACCGCGCGCATCGACGGTCGCATCGCCGACCTCGCAGCAGTCGGACGCATCGAGCCGGAGTTCCGGCGGACAGCAGTCGTGTCCTTCCCCGACGGCCTCGAACGCCATCGAGCAGGGCAGCAGCGCCAGATTCAGGAGCGCGGCCAGCAACACGGCCGCCGTGCGACGCGGTGCGCGCAACGATCTGCAGTGTGCGATGACCGGAATCATATGGCTTTTTTAGTCGTTCGCGCTCCTCAACGCAAGGAACCGGCCCTAGTCTTCGCTCATTGTCAGGGACAGGATACTGTGGCGGATCTCCTCGCCCAGCACGAGCCGGGCGTCCGTTCCGATCGATTGGATATCGTCATCGAACTCGATGAGGCCTTCGCCGTTGCGGCGCAGCACGTCCTGCTCCTGCAAGCCCTTGATGAAATCGTGAAACAGCGTCTTGTTGAAGAAATCGGGCGAGTGCAGGCCGTAGATCATCGACAGGCGTTCGGCGCTTTGCTGGCACATCGTCTCGAGACGGCCGCGCGACAGGGTCCCGGAGCCGTTGCCGACGAGGACCGCGATCACGAGGTAGAAGCGCTGCAGCATCGGCACCATCGACTGGCCCAGCATCAGGAGCTGGAAGGCTCTGGCCGATCCGGCCGGCGGGCGAACCAGAACCTGCCCCGGCCCGGCGCGGCTCAGGATGCCGAGATCGGCGAGCGCATCGATCGCGCCGGTCGTAACGTCGTCGATCTCCTCGTGACCCCACTTCAGGCAAAGCTCCTTTTTCATGAACGGGTAGATGAGCCGGATCAGGCGCTGCAACTCGGTATGCTCGAGCGCGGTCCCCTGGATGAAGCAGCACGCCACTGACGCCGGCACCGCGAGCAGGTGCGTGATGTTGTTGCGAAAATAGGTCATCAGCACCGCAGTACGCTCCTCCATGTGGATGACCTCCCCCATGGGGTGCGTGCTGCGGCTTATGACGTCGAGCTTTTCGCCGTGCTCGATGATCTCGTCGGGCGTCCAGTCGTCGGGGATCGTGACCAGCTCCGAATACTCGAAACGCTTCATCAGGTCGAGGCTCAGTTGCAGCTGCCGGCGCAATTCGTCCAGCCCGATCTTCTGCTTCGGCGTGGCCAGCAGCACGTACGCCAGCAGGCTGTTCGGCGTCACCGCTGCGGCAGCATTGATGTTCTGCATGATTCTCGTGCCGAGCTCGTCGACGACACCGCCGAGCCACGGCGGCCGCTCGCCGTTTTCCGGCTCGAAATCGCGCCATTCCCTGCAATTGCGATCGAGAACGGGCTCGAGTTCGACGGGCTCTCCGAAGTTCACCCAGACCTTGCCGAAGTGATCGCGCAGCGACCTGACGCTGCGAATCAGTCCGATCAGCGTCTCTTTTTGTTTCTCCGCGCCGCCGAGCTCGCTGATGAATGCCTGCCCCTCGATCAGCTTCTCGTAACCGAAGTACACGGGCACGAACACGATCGGCCGCTGCGGGTTGGTCACGTAGGCATTGACGGTCATGACGAGCATGCCGCCTTTCGGCGTCAGCAGGCGGCCGGTACGGCTGCGACCCCCTTCGATGAAATACTCCATCGAGTGGCCCCGGCCCAGCACCTGCTGGATGTAGGCGTCGAAGACCGCGGCATAGAGGCGATTGCCCTTGAACGTGCGCCGCAGGAAGAACGCACCGCCGCGCCGCAGAATGCCGCCCACGATCGGCATGTTGAGGTTTATCCCGGCGGCGATGTGCGGCAGCTGCAGGCCTTCCTGATACGTCACCCAGCCGAGCAGCAGATAGTCGAAGTGGCTGCGGTGGCACGGGACGTAGATCACTTCCTTGTCCCTGGCCACTTCGTGCAACAGCTCGGCGTGGTTCAGTTCGATGCCGTCGTAGACCTGTTGCCAGAGCCAGCGCAACAGGCGAACGAGAACGCGGATCGTCGGGGAGGAAATATCGGCGGCGATCTCGAGCGCGTACTTGCGCGCCTTGTGTCGTGCGACTTCCTGCCTGCGGAAGTC
>JAKSCZ010000091.1 GCA_022360335.1 Pseudomonadota bacterium | reverse complement strand
TCCGCATGGGCGCGACCAAGAAGGACTTCGACGACACGGTCGCGATCCACCCGACCAGTGCCGAGGAACTCGTGACGATGCGTTAGCGCCTCGCCTGACTGCTCGCGCCCGCAGCAAGGCGACGTGTACGCTCACCCGACGAGGAAGCTCAGGCTCTCGGCCGCGCGCGCCGGGCTGATCTCGAATATTTCCGGAACGGCGACTTTTATTCGGGGGCTTTCGATTTGTTGTCGCCGAAGCGAAGAAAGACGATGAACATGGTGGCCGACCTCGTGTGCTGCCTGTCAGGCGGATTCTGCCGCTGCTGGAAGCAAGCTACAAGGTACCGGAGTCAAGCTGAGCCGGGCCTACGCCGTGACCTTCATCTGCCTGAGCACGGGTTCGGTGTCGGGACGCACGCCGCGCCAGATGTTGAACGATTCCGCGGCCTGCTCGACGAGCATTCCCCAGCCCATGGCGGATTTCGCTGCGCCGCGCTCGCGGGCCCATTCGCTGAACGGCGTCGGTTTCAGGCCGTAGGCCAGGTCGTAGCAGAACGTGTCTCCGGACACCGCGGCCTCCGGGTACGGCGGCGCGTCGCCCGTTACGCCGGCGGACGTCGCATTGACGATCAGGTCGTACTTGCGCACGACCGGAACGGCATCGAACGGATACGCGGACACCGGGCCGAGGTGCGAAAAACGATCGACCAGCGCTTCGGCCCTGCCGAGCGTACGATTTGCGATCCTCACCGAGGCCGGCTGCATCTCGAGCAGCGGACCGATGATGCCGCGCGTCGCGCCCCCGGCGCCCAGGATCAGGATGTTCGACCCTTCCAGGCTCACCGCATGATTGATGACGAGGTCGCGCAGCAAGCCGATGCCGTCGGTGTTCTCGCCGTGGATCTCGCCGTCGCGGAAACTCAGCGTATTGACCGCAGCGGCCGTGTTGGCGCGCTCGGAGAGCTGGTCGCAGAGTTTCGCCGCTTCCGCCTTGTGCGGCACCGTGACGTTGAGGCCCTTGCCGCCGGCACGCTGGAACCGCCGTACGGCCGTTTCGAGATCGTCGGGTGCGACCTCAAGCGGTTCGTAGCGGATGTCCTGCCCGGTCTGCAGTGCGAACAAACGATGGATGAGGGGCGAACGGCTGTGAGATACCGGGTAACCCATCACGCCGTAACGGTCGGTCGTCGTCATTCGCCCTCCGCAAGCCAGCGCGCGGCGGCGATCGCGTAATAGGTCAGTATTGCGCAGGCGCCGGCGCGCTTGATTCCCAGCAGCGACTCTAACACGACCGACCGCTCGTCGAGCCAGCCGTTCTGCGCAGCCGCCTTCAGCATCGCGTATTCGCCACTGACCTGGTACGCGAGCGTCGGCATTTCGTAGGTCTCGCTCACGCGGCGCACGATATCGAGGTAGGGCATGCCCGGCTTGACCATGACCATGTCGGCGCCTTCGTCGATGTCGAGCCCGACTTCCCTCACGGCCTCGTCGCTGTTCGCCGGCGGCACCTGGTAGGTGTGCTTGTCGCCGCCCTTGATGTTCTCGGCCGAGCCGCAGGCGTCGCGGAACGGCCCGTAGAAACTCGAGGAGAACTTCGCGGAATAGGCGAGGATCGCGGTGTTGACGTGCCCTGCGGCTTCGAGCGCCTCGCGAATACGGCCGATGCGCCCGTCCATCATATCCGACGGCGCGACGATGTCGGCGCCGGCTTCGGCCTGCGAGAGCGCCTGCCTCACCAGCATGTCGACGGTGACGTCGTTCAGCACGTAACCCGCGTCGTCGACGATGCCGTCCTGCCCGTGCGTCGTGTACGGGTCGAGCGCGACGTCGGTCACGACCGCGAGTTCGGGTAAATCGGCCTTGATCGCCCGGACCGCGCGCTGTACGAGACCGTCGGGATTCGCGCACTCGGCGCCATCGAGGCTCTTTTCGTCCTGGCCGACGACCGGGAACAGCGCGACGGCGGGAATACCCAGGTCGCGCGCTTCGGCGAGCTCGTTCAGCAGCAGGTCGACACTCTTGCGCGAGATGCCCGGCATCGACGGCACGTCTTCCTCGCGCCCGGCGCCCTCGAGCACGAAGACGGGGTAGATGAAGTCGGCCCCGGTCAGCGCGGTTTCGCGGACCAGGGCCCGAAGAGCCGGGGTCCGGCGGTTGCGCCGCATGCGAGTCCAGGGGAACCGACCGGGAGGGGATGCACTCATAGCAATTCAGAATAACGATTAGAAGTACTTATTTTCCCTGTATTTAGGTAGGGTTTCCACGGGTTCGGCAGTTTTTGTTCACGGCGCGTAATAATTGGCGGCAGGAGGGGGTCATCTCGAATGACAGGTAGCAGCGCAACCGGCCTGCGCCGGCAGCGGTTCGACCGCCTCGTCGCGGTCTATCACCCGGACATGTACCGCTATGCGGCGTGGCTGAGCCGGGACAAGGCGATTGCCGAGGATGTCGTCCAGGAGGCGCTGTTGCGCGCCTGGAAATCCCTCGATGCCCTGCGCGACGAGAACGCGGCCAAACAATGGCTGCTGACGATCGTCCGCCGGGAGAACGCGCGCTACTTCGAACGACGCCGGCTCGAGACCGTCGATATCGACGAGCTCCCGGCGTCGCAGGCGGCGCTGCTGGCAGAGTCGCCGAACGAGGAGCTTGCCGATCTGCGCAGCGCGATCTACGAGCTCGACGACGGCTATCGCGAGCCGCTGGTGTTGCAGGTCCTGATGGGCTACAGCACCGGCGAGATCGCCGAGACGATGGGCCTCAGGCAGGGCGCGGTTCTGACCCGCCTGCACCGGGCCCGGCAGAAACTCATGGATCGCATGGCGGACGGATGAACCGCGACGACGAGCAGAAACTGAAGGCGCTGGACCCGAAGATCGCGAAGGCGCTGCAGATCGACGTGCCCGAGCTGCGCATGCCCGAGCTTCCGGACATCGGGTCGGACGAGGTCGCGACGTTGCCGCCGCACAGGCGCTTGACGACGCCGGTGTGGTTCGCGATCGCCGCGACCGTCGTGCTGGCAACCTCGGTCGCCGTGCGCACGTCGGGCGTTTTCGAGACCTACGATTCGCTGGCCGAGGAGGTGCTCGCTCACATGGACCACGAGCCGGCCGCACTGCGCGTTACCGACGTCCCCGTGTCGGACGGCCGCCTGGCGCGTACCGTGCCCGCAACGCTGGCCGTATTCGACCGCGGCGAGGCACTCATTACGTACGCCCAAACCTGCATCATCAACGGCAAGAGGGTTCCGCACCTGGTCATCCAGGGGCAACGCGGACCCGTGACAATACTGTTGTTGCCGGAAGAAAAGACAGCCGACGTTACGCCGCTCGACGGCGCCAGCGTCCGGGGGTTCATCATTCCGGTCGGTGACGGGAGCATCGCGATCATCGGCGATCGCGAGGAAGCGCTCGAACCGATACGGGACAATGTGATCAGTTCTGTGACGTGGACGATTTGACGTCCGAAACCTGGAAGGAGAGAAGAAGATGGCAGAGAAGAGAGCAGTTAAGCCGCTTGCACTGGCGGTAGGCGCGGCACTGGCCGGTTCGTTTGCGATTGCGGGCACCGTGAACGCGACGGACACGGCCGAGAGTCCGTTCGAAATGTCGAACCTGCAGGTCGGCTACATGCTGGGCGAGGGCGAAGGCGCCTGCGGCGAAGGCAGCTGTGGCGAAGGCGACGACAAGAAGGGCGAAGGTGCCTGCGGCGAGGGCTCCTGCGGCGAAGGCAAGGACAAGAAGGGCGAGGGCGCCTGCGGCGAAGGTTCTTGCGGCGAAGGCGAAGAGAAGGAAGGCGAAGGCGCCTGCGGCGAAGGCAGCTGCGGCGGTTCGGCCTGATCGAATCTTCATCGAAGCAAGAAAAAGCCCGCGCTTGTCGCGGGCTTTTTTCTGCTAGATTGACCGGCATGGCGAAACGGGTGATTCGTTGCAAGTGGGCCGAAGGCGTCGGCCTCGACTACATTCGCTACCACGACGAGGAGTGGGGCGTGCCGGTGCGCGACGACCGCGTCCAGTTCGAGTTCCTGATCCTCGAGGGAGCGCAGGCGGGCCTGAGCTGGTCGACGATCCTCGCCAAGCGCGAGGGCTATCGAAAGGCGTTCGCCGGTTTCGATCCCGTGAAGGTCGCGCGGTTCACGAAAAAGCGCATCGAGAAGCTGCTGCAGGACCCGTCGATCGTGCGCAATCGTCTCAAGGTCGAGTCGACCGTTACGAATGCGAAGGCGTTCCTCGCCGTGCAGGAGGAATTCGGCTCGTTCAGCGACTACATCTGGGCGTTCGTCGACGGCGAGCCGATCCGGAACCGGTTCAGGCGAGATCGCGACATTCCCGCGACCTCGCCCGAATCCGACGCACTGTCGAAAGACCTGAAAAAACGCGGTTTCCGATTCGTCGGCAGCACGATCGTCTACGCGCACATGCAGGCGACGGGCCTCGTCAACGATCACGTGACGGGCTGTTTCCGCTACCGGGCCTGTACGGCCATGGGCTGAGGTCTGTTCCTTGCCCGTATCGGCAGTCACGCGGCGTACGGTCTTTGCATCGTTATGAGCAGAAGAGAATTCTGCCGGAGGGGAAGAAATGTCAGAAGAATCACAAAGCAGGCCGGCAAGCCTGTTCTGGGTGCTGGGCGGAGTGATACTGGTCTGGAACCTGATCGGCCTGATGTTCTACTACCAGCAGTCGACCCTGACGCCGGAGAAGATGCAGGCTCTCGGCCTGACGGCGCAGCAGGTGGCGCACATCGCGAACACGCCCGCCTGGGGGCATGCGGGTTACGCGATCGCCGTCAACGCAGGCGTCCTCGGCGCGATCCTGATGCTGTTGCGCAAGGCCTGGGCGATACCGCTGTTCGTCCTGTCGCTGCTCGGGGCGCTGGTGCAGGATCTCGATGCCTTCGTGCTGCGCGACGCGATGGAGGCGTGGGGGCCCGGCGCCTGGTACCTGCCGGCATTCGTCATCGTCGTCTGCGTTTTCGAGATCTGGTTCTCGCTGCGCGCGAAAACGAACGGCTGGCTGAGCTAGAAGCAGGCCCTAGTTGCCGATCGTAATCAGCGTCAGGCCCGAGATGCCCTGCGGCGTGTTGTGCGAGATGCCGCCGAAGTAGATCGTGTTCGACGTCAGGCCCGACCAATCGAAGTTCACGGTGCCGGTCGTACCCGCCGCGACGAAGGCCGGGCCGCTCGCATTCATGTTGCCCTTGTCGTCGGTGACGCCGAAGGCCCAGCCGAGCAACCGATAGTTGGAGCCGGGACCGCCCTGTACCGGGTCGGTCTCGAAGCCGTGGACCAGGACGGCGTAGAAGCCCTCGGCGGGGCGGTACTGATCGAAACGCTCCTGCGACGTCGGTTCGCCGCTCTCGCCGATCCTCGTGCAACTCTCGCCGGTCGTGCCGCAGTAGTAGACGTACATGTCGAGATCGTCGTCGCCGTCGGTCAGGGTATCGAACAGCGCGAAACGCAGGTACAGCTGGTTGGCAGGCACTGAAACGATGTGCTGTGTGACGCCGTTCGTCGTGCGGAACGTGAAGGTTTTCGTCGG
>JAKSCZ010000043.1 GCA_022360335.1 Pseudomonadota bacterium | reverse complement strand
CCATTCGAACGCTTCGTCGACGTCACCTCGATAAGCGTAAGCGGCGCCTATGTTGTAGGCCGCTTCGTCGGCGTAGTCGTCGATGAGAGACTGGAGCGCCGCATCAGACTCCGCGGCATTCCCAAGAGCATGATGGGCCAGCGTAAGTCCTACCAGCTTCCATACCTTGTTGTTATCCTGTTCGATAGATTCGAGGGCCTTGAGAGGCTCTGGTTTGTCCTGCTCCAGATACGTTAGACCAATCGCCATTCGCACGACCCCCATTTCTGGACTCAGAACAAGGGCTGTTTCAAACGCGTCTCTCGCATCTCGCCATCGCCCGACTGTCTCGTACGCATAGCCCAGAAGCCAATAGGCGCGTGGATTCAGCGGATCCCGCTCCACGAGATACTCCTGAATTCTCACGCCCTCTTCGGCACGCCCCAGGTTAGTGATGAGGCTCGCAGACTCGAGCAGGACCCCTGGATCCGTCGGAGTGAGTGAAAGTGCTTTCGCGTAATGATCTGCAGCACCCCGGAAGTCTCGAGAGGCACTCGCGATATCCCCCAGAGCCGAGTAAGCGATCGCCAGATTCGGATTAATCTCGAGTGCACGATTTGCTAATTGCGCTGCACGCTCAAGCCCTTCCGCTATTGCCATCGATCCAGCCGTCCGGCTGCTCTGGTCGCGAATACTCGCGGCAAGTCCCGCCAGCGCCTCTGCGTACTCGGGCTCAATAGTCAAAGCTTGCTGATAGAGCTCGATGGCTCGATCCCAGGCTTCCGGAGAGTTACGGTACTCCAGATGCCGGGCCTGGAGGAACAGAGAATATGCTTCCGGATCGACCGGGTCTGACCTTGGCACGCGGCCGAGAATCGTAAGTTGAAGACCCGATACGACTGACGCCGCGATATCATCCTGAATCGCAAAAACGTCATCGATTTCGCGCTCGTATACCTCGGACCACAGTGCGCTATTAGTTCTAGCACCTACCAGTTGCGCCGTCACCCGTATGCGTCCGCCCGAACGACGTACTGAGCCCTCCAGAATGTGCGCAACATTCAGCTTTCTTGCCGCTTCCTCGATATCCACCGAATCATCGCGAAACAAGAACGAGGAACTTCGAGACGTGACGCGAAGCTCCGGGACGGCGGTGAGCAGGTTCAGCAGTTCCTCCGCTAGTCCGTCGGAGAAATACTGCTGCTCGACATCTGAACTTCGATTGACGAAGGGAAGTACCGCGATGGAATTGTCGCCATACGAGTCTGCCAGGGCCTCGCTACGCGCCTGTTGGGCAATTCGCTCATCTTCCACGGGATCGAGCACCAGCTTGTCAAATACGAAATAGCTGACAGCCAGTCCCAGTGCGACGATTATCGCTCTGTCCAGCATTCGATGTGCGCGTG
>JAKSCZ010000332.1 GCA_022360335.1 Pseudomonadota bacterium | reverse complement strand
TTTTGCAGCGGCGAGCTGCAAACGCCGGCTCGCCTGGTCATCGAACGTCTCGGGCCACAACAACACGGCGGCACAGGTCCCCGACGACAGGGCCTGTTCGGCCGACCAGAGGATTTCGCCCGTCTGCTTCGGCCGTACGATCAAGGTACGCGACAGATCGGTGCCGCACTGCTGCAATGCGGGCGGATAGGGTTGAAACGGCGGTGCGATCCAGGCAATCCAGCCGGGCTCGCCGAAGCCCTGCGGCGGCGCCTCGCTGCTGAGCGCCGCCAGTGCCGGCATCAGCAGGCGCAATTCACCGATGCCGTACCGGCCGGTGAGGATTTCGGTCAGTGCATCAGGCGGCCAGCCGCCCCCCGGGAGGTGCCTGTCGAGTTCGCGGTAACCCGTTGCCAGCCCGGCCTTTCGCCCGGCCCGGCCGCATCCGCGCCAGACACGCGGGTTCGCCAGTATCCTGTCGAGTGACGATGACAACGCTCAATGCAACGGCAGGCCATCGCGAATCACGCCGACCACGACGCCTTCGATCACCAGCGCCTGTTCCTTGAGGTCGACCTCGATCGGCTCGAACTCGTCGTTCTCGGGCAACAACGACACCAGCGACCCGTTCTGGCGATAACGCTTGACCGTCACCTCGTCGTCGAGGCGCGCGACGATGATCTGCCGGTTGCGGACCTCGGGCGTACGATGCACGGCAACGAGATCGCCGTCGAGGATGCCTGCGTCTTTCATGCTCATGCCATGCACACGCAGCAGGTAATGCGGTTTGGGGTCGAAGAGCTGCGGGTCGAGTTTGTAGTGCGCCTCGATGTGCTCCTGGGCCAGGATCGGGCTGCCGGCCGCGACACGGCCGACGAGCGGCAGGCCCATCTGGTCGCGTAGCGAATCCTTGAGCTGGATGCCGCGTGATGCGCCCGGCAGGAGTTCGAGTACGCCTTTTCTCTGCAACGCCCGGAGATGTTCCTCGGCCGCGTTGGCCGACTTGAAACCGAGCTCGGCCGCGATTTCGGCACGCGTCGGCGGCATCCCGCTTTCGGCGATAAACTCTTGAATCATCTCGAGAATTTGCTTTTGCCTCGGGGTCAGTTCGCGCATTTCGACGGTTCCTGTACGGATTCACAGTATATGGGATTATATACAGTGCCGGGCGCGGTGCAAGCCGTTTCGGAATTTCCCTCATTGCAAAACCGGCCGAGCCGCCGTCTACTTGCCGCACAGCACGCGAGGAGTACCCGATGCAAGGCAGAGTCGCCGCTCGAGTGTTACCTGATAACGTCCGGGCGGGATCTCGCAAGCTTCGCCAATACCCTTGCAGAGGCCAACATCGAGGCCATGGGCACCCGCTACGGAACCGTCGGCAACCGCCGGGTTTTCCATACCGGCGCCGGCGAAGTGGCCGGGATGCCCTACCTCGCCCTCGAATGGCTCTATACGGTCGAGAAAGACGCCGAACTCCGGGTCGGTTTTACGAAGGTCCGCGTCGCCGGCAAGGGCGAAACGGCGTTTGCCTGCGCACACAACGCGATCGGCTACCGCGCGACATTCGGTGAAGCGTTCGCCCGTTTCGTCGGCGGCACCGAAACGGGTGACGCCGAACCGCCGCCGTTCTATGAGGACATCGCGCAGATCGACGTCGGCGACAGGGCGCCGGGCATCGTCTACAGCGCCTATTCGGTCGACGCAGACGGCGACATCCTGGCCGAACTCGCCCAATCGCTGATCATTCCGGTCGATCCGTCGACGATCGTGACCAATGACTCCTATTCGATCAGCTACACCGGTCCCGACGGTGCACTGATCAGCGCGTTCGATATCTCCGTCGAGAACGGGGAAATCACGAGCAACCTGTCGCTGCAGCGTAACGAGAACGGCGCATGGGTGTCGGGCGGCACGCTGCAAGGCAAGGATATCGAGTACGAGATCGACGGTTCGCTCGAGCCGGCCGGCGAATGGCGGCAACTCGCCGCGGTCCGGGAACTGTTTGCCGGCGACGAGGAAACGCTGTCGATGCTCGCCTGGATTCCCGACGCCGATCCGACGCGGTTCATGGACGCCACGTTGACGCGCGACGACAGCGAAGTCGACAGGCAGGCTACCCTGGCGCTCGGCCCCATCAGCCTGTCCGGCCGGTTCGACGAATCCGGCCATATCATCGATGGAGACGTGTCCGCCGGTCCGGGGCGATGAGGATCGAACGGGCGCCCGGGGCATCGCAGCCGCTGGGCGATTCCGTGGTGTCGACCCTGCACGTCGGCAACGCCGCCGGCATTGCGGAGGCACTCTCCGGAATCGACGGGCTCGATGTGCTCGGGCGCGGTGACGGTACGGTCCGGATCCGCCACCGGGCGAGCCCCACGATCGCCGGCGGGGACCCGGCGCAATACCTCGAGAGTACCTGGGTCGTCGATTTCGACGAACCCGCGGTCCGGGCACTGGTCGACTCGACGGCTGCCGGCGACGGTGCGCAACCGGCGGCGGCGGAACTGGCACGCTTCGTGTTCGGGCATATCGCCCACAAGACCTACGCCCGGTCCTTCGACCTGGCGTCGCAGGTGGCGGCCGGTGCCGCGGGCGATTGCACCGAACACGCCGTCTTCCTGACCGCCCTGGCGCGCGCCCACGGTCATCCGGCACGGGTCGTCGTCGGCAGCCTGGTCGTCGAGACGCCCGGGGAACTGCAGGCGTTCGGGCACGCATGGACCGAGGTCCATGACGGGGAGCGATGGCGGATTTACGACGCGACGATACCGCACGACGAGGCCGGGCAGGCTCGGCTCAGGTACACCCCGGTCGGCCTCCTGCGCGACGAGGGACCGGGGTATGCCTTGTCGATGCTCGAGGTCGCGGTCCGCATGCCGACACGGATCACCGAAGTCGCCGACTCGCCCTGAACTCGAGGCGATACCTGTCGCCGGACAACGACAAAAACAAACAAAAACAGGCATTTTCGTTGCAGCCTCCGGCCGTTTGGGAAATAATGCGCCTGCAGTTATCCTCAACAAAGGAACCGTCCAAAATGAAAAAGACCGCACTCAGAGCAAGTGCACTCGCACTCTTCGTCGTAATGGCCGCCGGCTGTGCAAACATCGAAGAAGTCAGGGCTACGGCTGACCGCGCTGCTGCGGACGCCGCCGCTGCCGCTTCTGCCGCCGAGGCTGCTCGCGCTGCTGCTGACCGTGCCGCTCAGGCCGCTGCTGCCGCACAGAGCACTGCCGACCAGGCACTTGCTGCCGCTACCGAAGCACAGGCGTGCTGCGAAGCCAACAAAGAAAGCATGGAGCGCATGTTCCAGAAGTCGATGTCGAAGTAACGTCGGCTCGAATGCTAACGAGCTAATCGAACGCCGCGCTTGTCGCGGCGTTTTTTATCCCCCGGCCGACCGCCCCGGGGATGCCGTCCGAGCGCGCGACGAGCGCCTCGACGCGATCCCAGTCGAGCTGGCCGGCGCGTTCGGCCGTCGCGACGATGAACTGCTCGGTGACGTAGGTCAGCGGGTCCCTGGCGCCCGGGTCGGGCGCCGGCAAGTCGACATCGGCATCGAGGCGCTCGAGTCGTTCGGGGGATTCTCCGACGGGCGGGCGGGCCGACTCGAGCGGCGGATGGATTTCCGCGACGAGTGTGTCCCCTTCCCAGCCGATCTTGACCGGTTCGTCGATGATGCGCACGAGCGTATTCACGCGGACCTGCTCGAACAGGAATTCAATGTCTTCGGGAAACATGCGCACGCAGCCGTGCGACACGCGCATGCCGACGCCGGCCGGGCGATTCGTGCCGTGGATCAGGTAGCCCGGGAGGCCGAGCCGCAGCGCCCGCGTGCCGAGCGGGTTCTCCGGCCCGGGCGGCACGATACGCGGCAGCGGGTCCCCGTCCGCCGCGTGTTCGTCACGAACCGACTGCGGCGGATACCAGGCCGGGTTCTTCGCCATCGCGACGATCTTCGTCCTGCCGATCGGCGTTTCCCAGTCCATGCGGCCGATG
>JAKSCZ010000443.1 GCA_022360335.1 Pseudomonadota bacterium | reverse complement strand
TCCGTCGAGCTGTTCAGCGCGGTCTCTGCGGAATCCTGCACGATGCTGATCACGAAGCCGACGGCGACCACCTGCATCGCTGCGTCGTTGTCGATGCCGAACAACCCGCAGGCGAGCGGAATCAGCAGCAGCGATCCGCCCGGCACGCCGGATGCCCCGCACGCCGACAGCGCCGCAACGACGCTGAGCAGCAACGCGCTCGGCAGGTCCACGCTGATACCCAGGGTGTGGACCGCGGCGAGCGTCAGTACCGTGATCGTGATGGCCGCGCCGCCCATGTTGATCGTTGCGCCGAGCGGAATCGAAACGGCGTAGGTGTCCTCTTCGAGATCGAGCTTCTCGCACAACGCGAGGTTGACCGGGATGTTTGCCGCCGACGACCGCGTGAAGAACGCCACCGTGCCGCTCTCGCGCAACGCCGTCAGCACCAGCGGGTACGGATTCTTCCGTGTCCTGATCCAGACGATGAACGGGTTGGCGACGAACGCGACGGCGAGCATGCAGCCGAGCAGGACCGTGAGGATACGCGCATACCCGCCGAGCACCCCGAGCCCGCCTTCCGCGAGGTTACCGGCGACGAGACCGAAGATACCGAGCGGCGCAAGGCGGACGACGACGCGCACGATCCTGACGACGGCGTCCGACAGATCGTGCAACGCCGCGCGTGTCGCATCCGCGGCGCGGTGCAGAAACACGCCGAGCAACACGCCCCAGACCAGGATGCCGATGTAGTTGGCGGTCGACAGCGCGTTGATCGGGTTGTCGACGATCCTGAGCAGCAGCCCCCCGAGTACTTCGCCGATGCCCTGCGGTGCGCTTTGACTGACGCCGTCCGTCTGCAGCGCAAGCGTCGTCGGGAACAGCATGCTGGCCGTCACGGCAATCAGCGCCGCCGCAACCGTGCCGGCGAGATACATGATGACGATCGGCCGCATCTGCGCGGCATGACTCGTCTTCCGGTTGGCGATCGCCGAGGCGACCAGTACGAGGACGAGGACGGGCGCCACCGCCTTGAGGGCCGAGACGAAGAAGATGCCGAGTTTCATCGCCGATGCGGCCGCGCCGGGAAAAACCAGCGCCAGGAGAATGCCGAGAATGACGCCTGCCAGGATCTGCAGCACCAGGCTGCCGGACATGATGCGTTCGATCAGGGTTGTCGCGCTCATGCCGCGCGATGGTAACGCGTACGCAAAAAAAAGATGATTATATACTTGACAAACCTACTGTACGAGTGTACAGTTAGGGCCTAGCCCGCATCGGTCACGGATTTAGCTGAAAGTGTGATTTTGGAGATATTTCGTCCGCTGGTAACGGTTCGCTATTGTCGTTTGGTGTCGGCGAACATTGCGTCGTTGTTTACTGGCTTCAGATTTGGGTGCAGCGGCGTTGAGCAAGCAGATTTTGCGTATTCCACGCGAGCGGTTATCTCAGCGGGGCGCTGATGTTCACTGGTTAGTTCGAGCGGACGCTATCCCGGTGGCGCCCAGGCCGGGATGCGGCGCAGGTTGGTGAGGATCTGCGCGATGTCGCTGATGTAAGGACAAGCTTCAGAGAACGACAGCCACACCTTGCGCACGGTGATACGGATGCGCGCAGCGATTTTTAGCAGCTTCAGACGGATGGTGGTGCACTGGGCGCGGGCATATGGCGTATCAGCGAGGCCGAGTCGCCGCAGGCCATGCATCAGTACGTAAGCGAAGGACGCAAAGTACAGCCGCAGCTGGTTGGCACGCATCGTCGCACTGCTGGTGCGGTCGGCGAACAGGCCGAGCTGCTGCTCCTTGATACGGTTTTCCATCTCGCCGCGCACACAATAGAGTTTTTCATACAGTCGTTTCGCGCCAGCGCGGTTTTGCGGCAGGTTGGTGACCACGAAGCGTGGATTGTCTTTGCCCGGGAGTACCTCGGCTTTACCCACCACGCGCCGTTCACACGACCAGGACTTGCGGGTGCGGTAACGGAAGTCGCGGAATCGGCGGGCCGGTTTACCGGTACGCCGGTGTGCTGCTCGTGCCTCAGCCATTTCCCGGCCCAGCGCCCGATGCAAGCGCTTGTTCCGCGCTATACCCAGCACGTAGCCCACGCGGTGGGCTTCGCACCAGCTCATGATGGCGTCCCGGCAGAAGCCGGAGTCGCCACGGATGATAATGCGGGTCTTCGGCCCGCGTGCGCGGACCTGTGTGACGATCCGCTCGAGTTCCTCGACACTGCCGGCCGCGCCATCCTGGTTCGACGGCCGCAGTCGCGCACACAGCAGATGCTCGCCACAGAAGATATACAGCGGCAGGTAGCAGTAGCAGCGGTAGTAACCGTGGAAGAAGCGGCCCTCCTGGTGGCCGTGCAACGGATCGTCGGTGGCATCCAGGTCCAGCCAGATCTCCCGCGGCGCTTCTGCATGCGACTCGAGGAAGACATCCACCAGCAGCCGATCCAGCGCCGCCGGATCGGCACTAATCCGCTTGTAGCGATCGGCAGCGGCAGCGGCTGGTGTGCCGAGCTCCAGCCGGTTCAGCGTACTCGAGCCCGCCAGCGGGTAACCCCGGTCCCGCTCCCGTTCGCG
>JAKSCZ010000357.1 GCA_022360335.1 Pseudomonadota bacterium | reverse complement strand
GGCCATGAGCTTCGGCAGCAGTTGCAGGATCCGCGGCCGGCTGACCGGCGCCACCACGAGCAGGTCGAACCGGCCGTCGTGGTTCCTGGCGTTCGGCGCGATATTGAACATGCCGCCGATCCAGTCACCGTTCGCGACGTTGACGAGCGTGGTCGCACCTTCCCTGTTCGCGCTTTCGGACACGATGCGCATATGCGGTGACGCGATGCCTTCGAGCATGGCGCGAAAGATCGCGAGCAGGTAGACGAGGTCGCCGATCGGCGCCCGATACGAGCGCGCAATACGCGTGACGCGGGCATCGAGACCGATGCCCGCGCCGTTGGCAAAGTAGCGATCGTTCATGCGCCCGATATCGATGCTTCTTCCGTTGGTGCCCGTTGCCATGCGGCCGGCGAGCAGAGCCGTTGCGTGCCGCCAGTCCAGCGGAATACCGGCTGCCTTGGCGAAGTCGTTGCCGGTGCCCGTCGGTATGACGCCGAACGCCGCATCGCCTGCGGCCCGCATGATGCCGTTGACCGCCTCGTGAACGCTGCCGTCACCGCCGGCCACGACAATCCGCCGGGCACCGGCGTCCACCCGTTCGCGAACCTGCTTTTCGAGGTCGCCGACGGCGCGGCTGCGGTGGACGTCGAGCGCGATATCGTCTTTGCCGAGCAACTCGCGAATCCGTGCTTCGCGTTTACCGGCCCTGCCACGGCCCGCCGTCGGGTTGAGGAACAGGTGCACGGGTCGGGCGGTCATCGGCCGATGCTACAATGCGCCGGTCCGATCCCGCAAAAACGGAAGCCGCGATGTTGGAGCTCGGCGTCAAATTCCTGATTAGCTATTTCATCGGCTCTCTGATGGGTGCGATGATCGTCGGCAAGCTGCGCGGCGGCGTCGACATTCGCACCATGGGCAGCGGTAACGCCGGCGGAACCAACGCGCTGCGTACCCAGGGATTCGCGTTCGCACTGGGTGTCGTCATCGTCGATATCGGCAAAGGCGTCGTCGGCGCGGGTGTCGTGCCCGGCCTCGACATTCCGTTCGCGCCTGCGGACCCTGAAATCTCGAGAACGTGGCTGACGACAGCGTGTGCGGCGGCCGCCGTGTTCGGGCACGTCTGGCCGATCTATCACGGCTTCAGGGGCGGCAAGGGAGCCGCCACCCTCGTCGGTACGCTCGCCGTTCTCGCGCCGACACTGATCGTCGGGGTGCTGCTCGTGTGGGGAGGGATGCTCGTGCTGACAGGCTATGTCGGCCTGTCGACGATGACGGCGGCGGCGGCGCTGCCCGTCTGGCTCGCTTTTACCCGCCTGCCCGGCGACCAGCCGCTGTTCATCTACCTGGCCGTCATGGCCGGTTGCACGGTCTTCTGGCATCGATCGAACATTCGCCGCATGGTCGACGGCAGCGAGCATCGCAAGGTCGGTCTGATGCCGTTCAAACCAAAGGACACCGCAGGGGCCGATGATCAATCTTGACGGGGAGGCCATTCGACGGTCCCTGGGCGACATCGTCGCGTCGCGGCTCTCGAGATTCGACGCGTTCGACGAGATCGAGTCGACCAACAGTTACCTGATGCAGCAAGCCGGACCGCCGCCCGGGCGCTTTCACGTCGCGATCACCGACAACCAGACCCGCGGCCGCGGTCGCCACGGCCGCGTGTGGCGGTCCCCGCCCGGGTCGGGGCTCTGTGCGTCCGTCGCGTACACGTTCGACACGCAGCTGCGAGGGCTTCCGGCATTGACGCTGGCGATCGGACTCGGCCTCGCCGAGGCGCTCGACGGGGCCGGCGTCCCCGGCGTCCGGCTCAAATGGCCCAACGATCTCGTTGCCGGCGACGGCAAGCTGGGCGGTATCCTGACGGAGACGCAGGCGCGGCCGAACGCTGCGGTCACGGTCGTTGCCGGCGTGGGAATCAACGTCGATCTCGGACCCGAATTCCGCGTCGGTGCGGACCGGGCGCTATGCGCTGCGGACCTCGCGGGTTTCGCGACGGCGATGCCGCCGCGGGACGAACTCGCCGCACGCCTCATCGACGGCGTGTGCGCGGCCTGTGTCGGTTTCGAGGACGGAGGTTTTGCGCGTTATGCGGACGGCTGGTCGAGACGGGACTGGCTGCGTGGCCGTGAACTGACGATCGAGACGACACGAGGCCCGGTCACGGGAATCGGGGCCGGTATCGACGTCGACGGCGCGCTGCTCGTCGACGAGGGCGGCGGCTCGGTCCGTCACGTGACTTCCGGGTCCGTGGTCGCGGCCGGTGCGACGGGGCCGCGTGCATGACGGCGTTACTCATGGATGTCGGCAACACGCGTATCAAGTGGGGCGTCGCCGATAACGGCCGTATCCGCCGCACGGGCCACATCGCGCTGGAACGGGTGCGCGACGAGGGGCTCCAGGTACTGACGACCCGCATCCCCGGGCGCGCGGACGCGGTTCTCGTGAGCAACGTCGCCGGTCCTTCGTTCGGGACGCGCCTGTCCGGGGTCGTCGGCGCCCACTGCCGATGCGACGTTCGTTTCGCGCGCGCGGCGCGCAGCGGCTGGGGCGTAAGCAACGCGTATACGCAGCCGCGCCGCATGGGCGCCGACCGCTGGGCCGCAATGATCGGCGCCTGGGCGGAAGTGGGGTCTGCGTGCCTGGTCGTCGATGCCGGGACCGCAATGACGATCGACGCGATCGACGACGACGGTCAGCACCTCGGGGGGCAGATCATTGCCGGTGTCGCGACGATGGCCGGCGCGCTGGCGTCGGCAACGAGCGACATTCCCCGGGTCCGCCCGGCGCCCGGCCGCGCCGGGGCGGATCTCGGCATGTTCGCGCGCAGCACGGCGGCGGCGCTTCGCGAAGGCGCGCAGAATGCGGTCGCAGGCGCCGTCGACCGTGCAATTCGCGCTTTGAGATCAAATGCTTACGATCCGGTCGTCGTATTGACCGGCGGCGACGCCTCGCGCATC
>JAKSCZ010000159.1 GCA_022360335.1 Pseudomonadota bacterium | reverse complement strand
GTTGCGAATTCCGGGCGAGCGACCGCCAACCATGTGGCGGACGTGCAGCTTGGCCATCTCGTTGTCGGACAGGTCTTCGACCGGGAAGCCGGCGTCGCTCAGATTCTCCATCAGCCGGATGCGCTCTTCCATACCCTGCCGCAGCTGCACGCCGACGAAGATATGCGCTTTCTGGTCGTCGGCGCATCGATAGTTGAACTCCGTGATGCCGCGCCGGCCGACGACCTCGCAGAATCGACGGAAACTCCCGGGCTTCTCGGGGATCTCTGCGGCAAGCAGCATCTCTGTCCGTTCGCCGACTGCGGCGCGCTCGGCGATGTGGCGAAGCCGGTCGAAGTTGACGTTCGCGCCGCAGCTGATCGTAACCAGCGTCTGACCCGCGACCTCGTTCTCGGCGACGTACTTCTTTGCGGCGGCTACGGCGAGTCCGCCGGCCGGTTCGACGATCGATCGCGTGTCTTCGAAGATGTCCTTGATGGCCGCACAGATCTGGTCGGTATCGACCGTTATGATGTCGTCTACGAAATCCCGGCACAGGCTGAACGTCTCTTCGCCGACGCGACGGACGGCGACGCCGTCGGCGAAGATGCCGACGTGGTCGAGGGTCACGGGCGCGCCGGCCGCGAGCGAGCGCCGCATCGCGTCGGAGTCCTCGGGTTCGACGCCGACTATGCGAACGTCAGGCTGCATCTGCCGGACCCACACGGCGATCCCTGCGATCAGCCCACCGCCGCCGACGGGGACGAACAGGACGTCGATCGGCTCGTTCGCCTGGTCGAGGATCTCCCTGCCGATCGTGCCTTGTCCGGCGATGACGTCCGGGTCGTCGAACGGATGGATGAAGACGAGCCCGCTCGACGCCGACAGCTCACGGGCGTGCGCATACGCATCGTCGTAGGCATCGCCGTGCAGCACCACCTCGCCGCCGAGCGCGGCGACGGCCCCGGTCTTGATCGTCGGTGTCGTGACGGGCATCACGACGACGGCCCGCGTACCGAGGCGCCGGGCCGCCAGCGCCACGCCCTGGGCGTGGTTCCCTGCCGAGCTGCAGATGACGCCGCGGGACAATTCGGCATCCGGCAGGTTGGCGATCTTGTTGTACGCCCCGCGGAGCTTGAACGAGAAGACGGGTTGCAGATCCTCGCGCTTCATCAGCACCCGATTGCCGAGGCGACCGGAGAGGCCGGTCGCGAGATCGAGCGGTGTCTTGTCCGCCACATCGTAGACACGAGCCTGCCGGATGCGTTCGAGATAGTCCCTGCCGTCCATGGCGCTCTTATCGCACACGGCGACGGTGGTAATCAACGGCACACGCTCGCATAATCCACGCATGGGCAAGCTTCTCATCACCAATGCACGCCTCGTCAACGAAGGCGGGGTCCGGGATGCGGACGTTCTCGTCGAAGGCGAGCGGATCGCCCGGGTCGGCACGGGTATCGCAGCAGCCGACGGCGCCGTCGTGATCGATGCGGCCGGCAAGTACCTGCTGCCGGGCATGATCGACGGCCAGGTACACTTTCGCGAGCCGGGCCTGACGCACAAGGGCGACCTCGCGACCGAGTCGGCGGCGGCGGCGGCGGGCGGCATCACGAGTTTCATGGACATGCCGAACGTCGATCCCCTGACGACGACGCGCGAGGCGCTCGCCGCCAAGTATTCGCTGGCGGCCGGGCGCTGCACGGGCAACTACGGTTTCTACCTCGGGGCGACGAACGGCAATACCGACGAGATAAAGGCGCTTGAGGTCGGAGAGGCCTGCGGCATCAAGGCATTCATGGGTGCGTCGACCGGCGACATGCTCGTCGACGATCCCGACGCGCTGGACAAACTGTTCGAGCACGCGCCGGTCGTTGTCGTGACGCATTGCGAGGACTCGCCGACGATCTGGGCCAACGAGGACATGGCGCGTCAGAGATACGGCGACGACGTACCGATGTCGGAGCACCCGCACATCCGCTCGGCCGAGGCCTGCCACAAGTCGTCGACGCTGGCGACGGATCTCGCGCGCAGGCACGATGCGCTGTTGCACGTTCTGCACCTGACGACCGAAAGGGAGATGGCGCTGTTCTCGGATGCCCATCGCTCGCAGAAACGCATCACGGCGGAAGTCTGCGTGCATCACCTCTGGTTCGACGACACGCGCTACGGCGAACTCGGTACGAGGATAAAGTGCAACCCCGCCATCAAGCGCGCCGAGGACCGGCAGGCCCTGATCCGGGCGGTCAACGACGGACGCATCGATGTCATTGCGACCGACCATGCGCCGCATACGGCCGAGGAGAAGGCCAGCCCCTACTTCGGGGCGCCGGCCGGGCTGCCGCTCGTACAGCACGCGTTGCCGGCATTGTTCGATCTCGTCGACCGGGGCGAGCTCACGGTCGAGCTGCTCGTCGACAGGGCCTGCCATGCACCGGCAGACCTGTTCGGTGTAGAGGAGCGCGGCTACGTGCGCGAAGGGTGGTTTGCCGATCTCGTCATCGTCGATCCCGACCGGCCGCATCGGGTCGCCGCCGGAAACGTTCTGTACAAATGCGGCTGGTCGCCCTTCGAGGGGCACGAATTCCGGGCGTCGATCGAGACGACGATAATCAACGGCGAGGTCGTCTACCGGGACGGCGGTCTCACCGGAAGCGTCGCCGGCCGGCGGCTCGGATTCACCCGGGCCAGGTAGACCAAACCTACTGTTTACTTTCCGGTCGAACTCATTAAGCTAGCGCGAATCAGGACGCGGTCCCGAGGATGAAGCCGACCGATACAGCGAATCCCGAGTACTTCCACAAGGTCGTCGACTGCCAGTGGGGCTGTCC
>JAKSCZ010000430.1 GCA_022360335.1 Pseudomonadota bacterium | reverse complement strand
GCACCGCCGGCCAGCGTGTAGCGAGGCGCGTGTGCCTGGTCACGATTTTCGAGCCACGGAAACTGTTCCACATCGCCCGGGAAGCCACCGTGCAGGAGCCCGACACTCGCATACACGTCAATCGTCTCCGCCGCCGCCCAGCGAAGGTCGGCTTCGACGCCCCAGGTCGTGCCGCCGTCGATGTTGACGGTCGCGAAGCCGAACGATGCGGGATCGTTGGGCACCAGCTGGAAGGACGCGCGAACCTGCTGGTCTTCCCGCCAGGAGTGGAACGCGGAGGCATTGAGCAACAGCGCGTCGCCGAGCAACGCCGTCTTGACGCCGGTCTCGACGGTCCACATGGCCTCGTCGCCGAAGAAGCGCCACTCGTCGGGCACGACGCCGAGATTGAACCCGCCCGCCTTGTAACCGCGCGAGACGGTCGCATAGCCGGTCACCCGGTCGGTAAGGTCGTGGCTGATGCTGAGGTCGCCGCCCCACAAGGTGTCCGACGGGCTGGCGTCGAACCCGTCGCTGTCCGAGTAGTCGGCGCGCCTGTGCTCGATACGCAGACCCGCGGTAACGCGCGCAGCATTGCCGAGTTCGCCGTTGAATTGCGCGAAGGCGGCCGTGTTGGTCGACTCGAACCGGCTGTCGAACGGGTCGAACAGACTGTCGGCCCAATTTGAGCCCGGATCGAAGTACTCGCCCGCATTGAGCGAGTCGAGGTCTTCCTCGAGCCGCAGGGCATACAGGCCGAACAACCAGCGATCGGTCGTATAACGGAATTCCTGGCTGAGCGTATCGCGTTTCCTGTTGCTCAGGGTGACGTAGTCGTAGACGACCGGGGCCCAGCTGTCGCCGTTCCCCCAGTCGGCGTCGAAGCCGAAGTCGATGTCGGACGTCGCGAGTGCCGTGATCGACGTCAGAGCGCCGTCGCCGACGCCGCTCCGGTCGAGACGAAGGGAAGCGCCGACACTCTCCTGCGCGTCCTTGCCCGGCTTGTCGGACAAGGTCGTGTAGCCGTTGTCGAGTGCGAAGGCGTCGTAGCCGTTGTCGATCTTGCTGTAGATGATCGACAGGCGCCCGCCCACCGATTCACCGAACGCGACGCCCAACCGCACACCGGTTTCGTCGCGCCCGTTGGTGTCCTCGCGGCCGAGATGGGTGTTGTCGCGGAAACCGTTGCTCTCGTGCTTTTGGGCGCTGAGACGAAACAGGATCGATTCCCCGTCGTCCAGCGCGCCGCCGAATGCAAGCCCGAGCGTCCGCGCGTCGTCGTCACCCACGGTCAGTCGCAGCCGGCCGTCGCGTTGGGCCGACGGCTCGGCGCTGCGCAGGTAGATGAGACCGCCCAGGGCGTTGGCGCCGTAACGAGCCCCCTGCGGGCCCCGCAGGACTTCGACCGACTCGACGTCGAACAGGGTTGCAATCGTGCCGATGCCGCTGAAGTCGATGTCGTCGATCAGGAAGCCGACGGAGGGGTTCGGCGCCCCCTGGTACTGCTCGAGCTCGCCGACGCCCCGGATCTGGAAATAGCGCGCGCGGTGGCCGTCGCCCGACCAGTTCAGGTTCGGCACGAGGTTGACGAGTTCCTCGAAGTGCTGCACGGCGATCTTGTCGATGAACTCCCCGTCGAGGACGCTGACGCTGACAGGCAGCTCGCTGGCGGGACGCCCGCGAAAGTCCGCCGTGACGATGATCTCATCGATGGTCTCCTCCGCAATCGAGGTTCCCGTAGCGATGAACGAAAAAAGCGCGAAGACAATGCGCGCGACAAATGGTGTTTTCATGATTCCCTTCCTACGCCGGCATTACCCGGATCAGGTTCTGAGGGTTCCCTTTGCGGATCTCAGGCCATCAGGCCACCCCTGTGAGCGGAGGGATTGTAGCAGAAAACAGGCCCGACGCTGGCTCCACCCGGTACTTCGGGCGCCGCGGTAGACTCGCGGGAGTCCAGTGTCCGGCGGCGGGTATGCCGCATGGCAGCCGTTCAGGTGTTAGTATTTCCCTTGGCGGTAAGGGCTGCTTGTGACCCAGGCCGCCGTTCGAGAATCAGGCCGATTGACGTGCGGAGCGCCCCTTCTCGATAGCATGAGTTGTGCCTGGAGCTAAGAATGACTGAGCAAATCGACACTTTTTTTGACGCATGGCAGCTCGAATCGGGAGAAGAGCGACTCGAGAAAATTACAAACTCGGTCGCTTCGCGCATTGTATATGTCGATCCGCGGACACCGGAACCCATAACCGGTATCAGCGCTCTTAGCGAGTATGTTGGAATGTTTTCCGCGAATGCGCCCGGCTGGTCCGCCAAGGTCGTGGCAAGCGACACAATCGCCGGTATGACGCGCGCTACCGTTGCTTTCAGTGGAAAAGGACCTGATGGCACAGTGCAAACACAGCTTGGGCAATACTTCGTTGAATCGGATGGAGACTTGATCTCCAGAATGGTTGGCTTTGTGGGTATCGGCGCACCGGCGTAGTCTCCAGCAAATAGCGGGCTATGGCCGGGTCCGGCCGGTCACCAGAAACCTGAATGAACGACTGTTTTGGGGAGATAAGGGACAGTTACCTTATCTCCGCAGCGAACTCTGCAATTCAAGCGATACACCAGGGAGATAAGGTAACTGTCCCTTATCT
>JAKSCZ010000615.1 GCA_022360335.1 Pseudomonadota bacterium | reverse complement strand
TTGCGCACAAACGCGACCGAAACGTGCGGCTTGGGAACCATATCCTCCTCACCTTCGAGGACGAACTGACCGTCAGGTACCAGGTGCAGGAGATGCTGCGTATCGAGAAAATCTTCGAGGCTGCGGGAATCGACGAGGAGCTCGAGGCCTACAACCCGTTGATTCCCGATGGCGGCAACTGGAAAGCGACGTTCATGGTCGAGTTTCCGGACGTCGAGGACCGCAAGGCGATGCTGTCGCAGCTCGTCGGCATCGAAGAACGCGTCTACGTGCACGTCGCCGACTTCGACCGCGTCTTCGCGATCGCCGACGAAGACCTCGACCGCGCCGACGAGCAGAAGACGTCGGCCGTGCACTTCCTGCGCTTCGAACTCCAGCCCGAGCAGGTCGAGGCCCTGAAGGAAACTGCGGCGCTCGTCGCCGGCATCGACCACGACAGTTACCGTGTCGAGGTCAATCCGGTTCCGGACACCATTCGTGCGGCGCTCGTCGCCGACCTCGACTAAATACGGTGTCAGTCACCCTATTTCGGATCAAGAGGTAACCAGGACAATCGGGCTCGAAATAGGGTGACTGACACCGTATTTGACACCGTATTTGCGAGTGCACGGGGTGGGGTTTCAGGCTAGAATGCCGCCGGGCAATCAAACCAATCCGAACTCTGGCAAAAGGATTGAATGGCTAAACGATACGATGCTGCGGACATCGAGGTCCTCAGCGGGCTCGAGCCTGTGCGGCGCCGGCCCGGCATGTATACCGACACCTCCCGGCCCAATCACCTGGCGCACGAGGTCGTCGACAATTCGGTCGACGAAGCGCTCGCCGGCCACTGCAGGAAGATCGAGGTTACGATCTACAGGGACGGCTCGCTCGAAGTCAATGACGACGGTCGCGGCATGCCGGTCGACAAACACCCGAAGGAGAAGATCCCGGGCGTCGAACTGATCCTGACCCGGCTGCACGCCGGCGGCAAATTCTCGAACGAGAACTACCGGTATTCCGGCGGCCTGCACGGCGTCGGCGTGTCGGTCGTCAATGCGCTCTCGAAGAACCTCGAGGTCTGGATCCGCCGCGGCGGCAAGGAATACAACATGAGCTTCGCCGGCGGCAAGAAGCGCGGCAAGCTCGAGGAGGTCGGCAAGGTCGGCAAGGCCAACACGGGCACGACGATCCGCTTCTGGCCCGACGGGCAATACTTCGACACCACGAAGTTCGGCGTCAAGGCGCTCAAGCACGCGCTGCGCGCGAAGGCCGTGCTGTGTCCGGGGCTCAGGGTCACGCTCAGGATCGAGAAGCCCAAAGAGAAGGTCGAATGGCAGTACGCGGGCGGACTCGAGGAATACCTCCTCGAGGCGATCGACGGCGGCGAGACGCTACCGGCGGAACCGTTTAGCGGCAGCCTCGCCGGTAACAGCGAGGCCGTCGACTGGGCGCTCGTCTGGACGGCCGACGGCGGCCCGAGCGTGCAGGAGAGCTACGTCAACCTGATACCGACGCCGCAGGGCGGTACGCACGTCAACGGACTGCGCACGGGGTTGACCAATTCTCTGCGCGAGTTCTGCGACTTCAGGAACCTGCTGCCGCGCGGCGTCAGCATCGCGCCGGAAGACGTCTGGGACGGCCTGAGTTTCGTGCTCAGCACCAAGCTCGAAGACCCGCAGTTCTCCGGCCAGACGAAAGAGCGCCTTTCCTCGCGCGAATCGGCGGCGTTCGTCGCCGGCGTCGTCAAGGACAACTTCTCGCTGTGGCTGAACCAGCATCCCGAGACGGGCGACCAGATCGCGCAGCTTGCCATCACGAAGGCGCAGAAACGGCTGAAGTCGGCGAAGAAGGTTATCCGCAAGAAGGTCGTTACCGGTCCGGCTCTGCCGGGCAAACTCGCGGACTGCACCTCACAGGATCCCGAACTTTGCGAGCTGTTCCTCGTCGAGGGCGATTCGGCCGGCGGCTCGGCCAAGCAGGCGCGCGATCGCAATACGCAGGCGATCATGCCGCTGCGCGGCAAGATACTGAACACCTGGGAAGTGGACACGACCGAGATCCTCGCGTCGCAGGAAGTGCACGATATCTCGGTCGCGCTCGGTGTGGACCCTGGAACCGAGGATCTCGGCGGCTTGCGCTACCACAAGATCTGCATCCTCGCCGATGCCGACTCCGACGGTCTCCACATTGCGACGCTCCTGTGCGCGTTGTTCCTGAGGCACTTCCGCGAGCTGATCCTCGCCGGCCATGTCTACGTCGCGATGCCGCCGCTCTATCGCATCGACGTCGGCAAGGAAGTCTTCTACGCACTGGACGAGGGCGAGCGCACGGGCATTCTCGACCGCATCGAGGCCGAGAAGAAGAAAGGCAAGATCACCGTCACGCGCTTCAAGGGTCTCGGCGAGATGGACCCCGAACAACTGCGCGAGACGACGATGAACCGCGACACGCGGCGGCTCGTGCAACTCACCGTCAGCGGGCGCGACAAGACCGACCAGCTCATGGACATGCTGCTGGC
>JAKSCZ010000348.1 GCA_022360335.1 Pseudomonadota bacterium | reverse complement strand
GGGCGGCACGCCGGAGCAGGTCGACGAATACAGGCAGCAGGCGGACGGCCTGGGCTTGCGTGACGACTGTCACTTCACGGGCAGTGTCCCGCAGGCCCGCGCACACACGTATATGTCGCGTGCCGACGTGCTGTTGTCGCCTCGCATCGAGGGCACCAACACGCCGCTGAAGATCTACCAGCAGCTCGCGAGCGGGATCGCGATGGTCGCTACCGAGATCTTCTCGCACACGCAGGTGCTCGACGAGGAAGTCGCATTCCTGGCCGCGCCCGAACCCGGGTCGTTCGCCGGGGCGATGATCCGGGCGATGAACGACCCCGCGGAAGCCCGGAAGAGAGCCGGGGCCGCGAGGCGGCTGTACGAGCGCGAGTACTCGAGGGAGTCTTACGTTCGCAAGCTCAGTCGTATGCTGGACGGTCTGTAACGATGTGCGGAATCGCCGGTGTCGCGATTGCGCCGGGCGGGCGGGCGGTCGAGGCTCGCATGCTCGGTCGCATGTGCTCCGTCATCCGCCACCGCGGGCCCGACGACGAAGGCGTCGGCATCGACGCTAACGTCGGGCTGGGGATGCGCCGCCTGTCGATCATCGACGTGGAAGGCAGCCAGCAGCCGATCGTCAACGAGGACGGCAGGGTACGCGCCGTATTCAACGGCGAAATATACAACTACCGGGAGATCCGCAAGGCGCTCATCGCGGCGGGCCACCGTTTCGCGACGGCCGGCGACGGAGAGACCATCGTCCACGCCTACGAGGAGTACGGCGAGGATTTCCCGAACGCCCTGAACGGCATGTTCGCGATCGCACTGCACGACGCGCGCAATCAGGTGCTGACGCTCGTGCGGGATCATCTCGGGATCAAGCCCCTGTACTACGCGCTCACCGACGATTTCCTGGTCTGGGGCTCCGAAATCAAGGTGCTGCTCGCGAGTGGCTTGTTGCGCCCGGAGCTCGACGTCGACTCCGTGCACCAGTTCCTGACCTGGGAGTACGTGCCGGGTGCGGCCACCCTGATCAAGGGCATCCGGAAACTCGAGCCCGGCGAATCCCTGCGGCTCGACCTGCACGGCTGGCGGGCGACGGTCTCGGCGTACTGGGACGTTCCCGCAGCGGAACCGGCCCCGGCGGGCGGGCAATGGGGCGAGGAGGTCGAGCAACGCATCTTCGAGTCGGTGCGCGCCCAGATGGTCAGCGACGTCCCGCTGGGTGCGTTCCTGTCCGGCGGCGTCGACTCCTCGATCGTAGCGGCAGGCATGGGCGCAAGCGCCCGCACCTTCAGCATCGGCTTCGACGATCCGTCGTACAATGAACTGCAGTACTCGCAAGAGGTCGCCGCCCACCTGGGCGTGGATCATTCGACCGAGGTCATCGAGCCGCACGTCGTCGATCTGTTCGACAGGCTCATGAATCACCTCGACGACCCGATCGGCGATTTCTCGATCTTTCCGACCTACCTCGTTTCGCGGCTCGCGCGCGAGCACGTGACGGTCGTATTGAGCGGCGACGGTGCGGACGAATTGTTCGGCGGTTACGAAACCTATGTCGCCAACGACCTGGCGCGCCGCTATGCACGGATCCCCGGCGCCTTGCGCAAAGGCATGCTCGAACCGCTGGTCGGCGGCCTGCGGCCGAGGGCCTCGAAGAAGGGCTTGATCAACAAGGCCAAGCGCTTCGTCGACGGCATGGGATTTGCGGCCGAGCTGCAGCATTGCCGCTGGCGGAAGTTCCTTTCCGCCGAGGTCGCCGCCGCCCTGTTTACGGACGACGCGTCGGCCGCCATTACGACGCCGGCGGATGCGCACATCGAGCGCCTGTTCGAGCGGGCCGGAGAGCGCAGCGCGCTCGACCGCTGCCTGTACGTCGACGTCAAGAGCTACCTCAGCGACAATATCCTGACGAAGGTCGATCGCATGTCGATGGCCGTGTCGCTCGAGGCGCGCGTTCCCTATCTCGACAAGGAACTGGTCGAGCTGGCGTTTCGCGTACCGGCGGAATCCAAGGTCCACGCCGGCAGGACGAAGGTCCTGCTGAAAGAGGTCGCCGCCCGCCATGTACCGGCTTCCTGCGTATACCGGCAGAAGGAAGGGTTCAGCATTCCGATCAAGAACTGGCTGATGACCCAGTTCAGGCCGCTGCTCGAGGAGCTGCTCGACGCGCGCCGCGTCCGCGACGACGGGCTGTTCGACCACGCGACGGTCGACGGCCTCAAGCACGAACACCTTTCGGGGGCCGCCAACCACAGCCATATCCTGTGGTCGCTGATCGTCTTTCAGGCCTGGCAGGACAAGTGGCTGCGTGCGGCGCAGGAAAGGTAGCGCCATGACGATTCACCGCAGCCCGGACGAGTTCGCGCGCAAGCGCTACGACGTCGCCGTCGTCGGCGGCGGAATCTACGGCGGCATGGTCGCGCTCGAAGCCGTGTTTCGCGGTCTGAAACCCCTGCTCCTCGAACGCGACGATTTCGGCGCGGCCACCAGCTTCAACAATCTGCGGACGATCCACGGGGGGCTGCGTTACCTGCAGTCCGCCGACCTGCGCCGGCACCGGCAGTCGGTCCGTGAGCGGCGCTGGTTTCTCGCGTCGTTTCCCGACTTCGTCAGGCCGATCGCGTGCATGATGCCGTTGTACGGCAGGGGCCTGAAGCGGCCGTCGATCCTGCGGCTCGCGCTCGCGGCGAACGACGTATTGTCGCTGCGGCGCAACGCGGGTTTGCCGGACGAGCGGCATATTCCCGCGGGCCGGGTCCTTTCGGCGGCGCAGACGAAGGAGCGCTTTTTGCGCGTGAACGAAAGGAATCTGCAAGGCGCGGCCCTGTGGTACGACGGTGCGGTCCCGGATTCGCAGCGGCTGATCATCGAGCTGATGCGCTGGGCCGCCGAGTACGGCGCCGACATCCTGAACTACACGGAAGTCCTTGCCCTCGAATCGAAGAACGGCCGCGTGGCCGGCGTGCGCGCCGTGGACAGGAATGCGGGCACGGAGTACACGTTCGATGCGCCGGTGGTCGTGAATGCGGCGGGACCGTGGGCTCCCCGGCTCGCCGGCCGGCTGCTCGGTTCGCGGCAGGACTGGTCGTGGCCCTCGCTCGCCTGGAACGTGCTGATCGACCGCCCGGCCTTGTCCGGGGCCGCGCTGGCCGTAACGCCGCCGGGTCCCGGCGCCGCGACCTATTTCGCTCATCCGTGGAAAGGCAGGATACTCGTCGGGACGGGCCACGCGGAATGGACGGGTTCGATCGACGAGCCGGTGCCGTCGGCGCGACAACTGGGCGCCATGCTGGACGGCATCAACGCGGCGGTTCCCGGCCTGGATATCGGCTTCGGCGACGTCGAGCGCGTCTTCGCGGGGCTGTTGCCGGCGGCGGCCCCCGGCTCACCCGAGATCGCGAGGCATCCCGTCGTCGTCGACCATGCGCGCCGCGATGGCATGGCCGGGCTGTTCAGCGTCGCCGGCGTCAAATTCACGACGGCGCGTCTCGTCGCCGCGACGACGCTTGACAGAATATTCGGCGGGTCCCGGAACACGCCGCGCCGAGAATTACCGAGGCCGGCCGCCAGGCGGCAATGGACCCGCGACCGGCTCGGCGGAACCGCCGGCGGTTCGCAATGGACCGGCGGTATCGAACGCCTGGTCCGCAACGAATCCGCCACCAACCTGCGTGACATTGTCTTTCGGCGCACGGACTTCTGGGAAGACCCCGAGTACGCCAACGAAGTCGCACCGCGAATTAGTGATATCTTCGCGTGGCCCGAAGGCAGGATTGAAGAAGAGCTGGCGTTGCTGGCTCGCGAATTGGATAGCAACTGGAGTCCCGACCCATGAATGCCGAAACCCCCTGGCAACTGAAAATGTTCAACAAATCGCTCAAGAAGAAGATGCGCTACGGCGTGTTGAAACGCCACCTGGGCGAAATCCGCGACGGCGAGAAATGCCTGCTGGTCACCTGCGGCGACAACAACGGCGCCATGAACCATTGTTTGCGCGAGCTCGGCGGCGACTGGTCGTTCGCGGATCTCGAAGACACCTGCGTCGAGGAGATGAGCGAACTGCTGGACCAGGAAGTCGCCTTCGTGCCGGACGGCGACCTGGGCTACGAATCGGCGAGCTTCGATCGCATCGTAACGATCGACGTGCACGAGCACCTGGACGATTGCACGGCATTCAGCCGCGAGATCGGCAGGATCGCAAAACCGGGCGCACAGGTCATCTGCACGGTGCCGAACGGCGACGAGGACAAGATCGTCGTCAAGATCAAGCATGCGGTCGGCATGACGCCGGAGGAGTACGGACATTCGCGCGTCGGCCTGACCATCGCCGAGATGAACGATATACTTCGGCAGAGTCAGGTTGAACCAACAAAAACAAGCACTTTCTCGAAGTTCTTCACCGAGTTTCTGGAACTGACCATCAACTTTCTCTACGTCAAGATCCTTGCCAAACGCAGCGAGGCCGAGGTCGAGCAGGGCCAGATCGCACCGGCGACCAGGGACCAGGTGAAGTCGGTGGGTAAGTCGTACAAGATCTACAGCATCATCTATCCGGTCTACTGGCTGATCTCGCGGCTCGACGCGCTGCTGTTCTTTGCGGAGGGCTACGTCGTCGTCGTCGAGGGACGCAGGAGCAATGCCTGATGAACGTCGAACGCGTGCTGGTGACCGGCGCGGGCGGATTCATCGGCAGCCACCTCGTCGACGACCAGCTTCGCAGAGGGCGCAAGGTCACGGCCCTCGACATTCACGTCGAGCGGCTGGCGCACCAGGCCGGCAATCCCGATTGCTCGCTCGTCGAGGGTGACGTCAGGGACGGCGGTCTCCTCGATTCGCTGATCCGGGGGCAACAGGTGGTGTTTCACCTGGCCAGCGCGCACCTCGAAGTCAGCATGCCCGAGTCGTTCTATGAGGAGACGAACGTCGAAGCCGTACGGACGATCGCGGGGCTGTGCGAACGGCACGAGGTCGGCCGCCTGGTGCACTGCAGCAGCGTCGGGGTATTCGGCCGTCTGGCGAGCCTGCCGGCGGACGAGGAGACCGACTGCCGGCCGACGATCACGTACGAGAAGACCAAGCTCGCCGGCGAACGGGCGCTCCGGGAGAGCGGCGATGCGATCGACTACGTCATTCTCCGGCCGGCCTGGGTCTACGGGCCCCGCTGCATGCGGACGCTGAAGCTGCTGCAGGCGATCAAGCGCCGGCGATTCATCAAGGTCGGTTTCGGCAAGACGTACCGCCACCCGGTTTACATCGCCGACATGCTCGAAGCGTTCGAGCTGGCGGCCCGAACCGCCGGACTGAACGGCGAGACGATCATCGTCGGCGCCGGCGCGGCACTGCCGCTCGACGAGCTGATCGAGGAGGCCGCCCGGGCCGTGGGCACGGACTTTCGTCCGAAGACGGTTCCACTGGCGGTCATGGCGCCCGCGTGTTACCTGGTCGAGAAGCTTTTCGGGGTCCTCGGCAAGGAACCGCCGTTCTCGACGAGGAGCCTCAAGTTCTTTACCGAGTCGTCGGCTTTCGACATCGGCAAGGCGCGCGGGCTGCTCGGCTTCGAGCCGAAGGTCGATATCGCCGACGGCTTGCGGCGGACGGCCGAGGCGTTCGCCGAAGACGGACGATTGTAACCGGTCGGGCGCGTGCAGACGCTATGTGCGGAATAGCCGGTATCTACTCGCCGTCAGGCCGGGGTTCCATCCGCGGCATGACGGCGGCGCTGTCTCACCGGGGCCCCGACGGGGAGGGGTGGTTCGAGTCGGGGCCGGTCGCCCTCGGTCACACGAGACTGAGCATCATCGACCTGGAAGGCGGTGCGCAGCCGATTGCGAACGAAGACGAAACCCTGCAACTGGTCTGCAACGGCGAGATCTACAACAGCCCCGGCCTGCGCGACGACCTCGTTGCCAGAGGGCACGAATTCAGGACACGCACGGACGTCGAGGTCATCCTCCATCTCTACGAGGAATACGGCGAGCGCTGCGTGGAACACCTGCAGGGCATGTTCGCGTTTGCGATCTGGGACGAGCGCGATCGGAGCTTGCTGCTCGCGCGGGACCACATGGGCCAGAAGCCGCTTTACTACCTTTTCGACGGCGAGAATTTCGCGTTCTCCTCGGAGATCAAGGGCCTGTTCGCTTCGGGCCTGTTGCAGCCGGAGCTCTGTCTCGAAGGTCTGTGGCACTACATGTCCCTTCGCTTCATGCCCGATCACTATTCGCTGTTCGCCGGGGCGAACAAATTGCCGGCAGCGACGACGTTGCGGCTCCGGCAGGGCAACCTGGCGCTGCGCAAGTACTGGTCCCTGTCGTTCGTACCGGAGCACGATGGCGGCGAGCGCGAGCTGGCGGGGCGACTCGATGCGCTGCTTGCGGATACGGTCGAATCGCATCTCCTGAGCGACGTCCGGGTCGGCAGCTTCCTGAGCGGCGGCATCGACTCGACGACCGTCGCCGCGATGATGGCCGAATCGACGAAGGATCCCGTTCCCGTATTCTCGATCGGCGTCCAGGAGCGCAGCTTCAACGAGCTGCCGGCGGCGAGGGCGGTGGCGCGGAAGTACGGGATGGAGCATCACGAAAAGGTGGTGCAGGCGAACCTGGTCAGCCTCCTGCCGCGCATGTTGTATCACATGGACGAACCCGCCGATCCGTACGGCGTCGGCCTCTACCTCGTTTCGCGGCTCGCGCGCGAGACCGTCAAGGTCGTCCTGAGCGGCGACGGCGCCGACGAGAGCTTCGCCGGTTACGATCGGTATGCGGGGCAACGGGTCGTCGATTTCTACTGTCTGCTGCCGAGGTGGTTCCGCGAGACCGTCATGAAACGCGCGATCAGCGCCGTCCCGGAGACCTTCGCCTACAAGAGCGTCGCCCAGAAGGCGGCATGGGTTCACGCCATGTCGAGGTTCTCGGCGGGCGAACGCTATGCCGAGAGCATGAGTTTCCTGCGCTTCACGCCGGAAGCGAAGGAACGGCTGTTCACCGGGAACGCGCGCGAGCGCATCGAGGACTACGCGTCGATCGACAAGATTCTCGCGCACTTCGATGCGACCGATTCCGACGATCTCGTCAACCGGATGCTGCACACCGACCTGATGACGCGGGTACCCGATCACAATCTCGTCATCGGCGACCGGATGTCCATGGCCCATTCCCTCGAGGTGCGGGCTCCGTTCGTCGACTACAAGCTCGTCGAATTCGCCGCCCGGCTGCCCGCGGGCCTCAAACTGAAACGGGGACGGCTCAAGTACCTGCTGCGCAGGGTCGCGGGCCGGTACCTCCCGCAGGAGGTGGTGAAGCGCCCGAAGCAGGGTTTCGGGTTCCCGCTGGGTGCGTGGATGCGCTCGGATCTGTCCGGTGTGCTCGAAGCACTGCTCGGCGACGCGCGCTTCGCGCAACTCGGGATATTCGAGCAGGCGGCCATCGACGGCATCGTGTCCGAGCACATCGCGGGCAAGACCGATCACAGCTACCGGCTCTGGATCCTGCTCAATCTCGAACTGCTGCAGCGTATCTACTTCGAGGGCGAATCGGTCGATTCCGTGTCGGATTCGCTGCGGGAAATCGTGCAGCGAAACTGACTTGACATAAGCCTCCCCGACACTGGCACCGCGGTACCTGTGGTGTAGACTTGCCGCAGCACGAGAACTCGAACAACAGAACAACGCTCACTGTCGAAGGGAACTGATGTCACGGTATCGGATTTGCGCCGGGTTGCTGGTCGCTGTCGCTTTTGCGTCGCCCGATGCCGTGGCCGCGACAGTCAGCGGCCAGTTGCAAAAATGGGAGACCGTGACGGTCGATTTCACGGGGCCGGCGCACGACGAGTCCGATTCCGGTCCCAATCCGTTCCTCGACTATCGCCTGCAGGTGCTGTTCACGGCGCCGGGCGGCGCGAAAACGTACTCGGTTCCGGGCTTCTTCGACGGCGACGGTGCCGGCGGCGGCAACGGCTCGGTGTGGCGCGTTCGTTTTACGCCCGATGAGACGGGCACCTGGACCTACCAGGCATCGTTCCGCTCCGGAACGCAGCTTGCAGTCGATCTCGACCCGTCGGCGGGTACGCCGACGTCGTTCGACGGCGACAGCGGTACGTTCACCGTCGCGGACGTGGACGCTGCCGCCCGGGGCTTTTATCGCGACGGCCGTCTCGAATCGGTCGGCGAATACTATTTGAAATTCCGCGACGGCGGCTACTGGCTCAAGCTCGGCACGAACAATCCGGAGAACCTGCTCGGCTACGACGGATTCGACAACACGCCCTTCGCGTGGCACAGCTACGCCAACCACGACGTCGACTGGCAGCCCGGCGACCCCGACTGGGACAGTCCGGACCTCCCCGGCACGAACGACGGCCGTGGAATCATCGGTGCGCTCAACTATCTCAACGCGATGTCCCTCAATTCCATCTACTTCATGCCGATGAACATCGGCGCGGATGGCAAGGACACCTGGCCGTTTTCCGACCCGTCCATCAACAGGGACGGGTCGACGTCGAACGACAACCTGCACTACGACATCAGCAAGCTTGCCCAGTGGCTGGTCGTCCTGGAGCACGCGCAGCGCAAGGACCTGTTCCTGCATTTCGTGTTCAACGACAAGACGCGGCCGAACCGGGAGGAACTCGACCTTGCAACGCTCGGCGTCGAGCGCAAGCTGTTCTATCGTGAGATGCTGGCGCGCTTCGGCCATTTCAATGCGCTGCAATGGAACGTCAGCGAGGAATACAACCTGGGCCTGCCGTGGCCGCCCGACACGATCGTCGAGTTCGCGAACTACATCGAAGCGACGGACCCCTACGGGCACCCGATCACGGTTCATCCGCACGGCAATACGTACACGTCGGCGCTGGCGCCGTTCTTCGACGACGCCTGGTTCGGCATCATGTCCGTCCAGACCTGGCAGCGGCCCGACGATATCGGCGGCGCCATAGAATACCTGCGTAACGAGGCGGCGCTGGCCGGCAACGTCGTCCCGGTGATGCTGGACGAATCGATCGGCATGAACCAGCTCAGCGCCAACGAGTATCGCAAGCGGACGTTCTGGGACGCGCTGTTCTCGGGCGGCGGCTTCGAGATGTTCAAGAGTTTCGGCGATTCCGAGGTCGACGATTTTCGCGTGTACGAGGAGTACTTCCGCTACGCGGGTTACGCGCGCAGCTTCGTCGAGGAGAATCTGCCCTTCTGGGAGATGGTCCCGTCGGACACGCTCGTGACGGGCGAGGATACGGTCCACGGCGGCGCCGAGGTCTTCGCGAAAGCCGGCGAGGTCTACGCCGTCTACCTGCCGAGCGCGTCGCCCGGGCCGTTGCTGACGATGGCGGGGAGCGGCGAGACCTTCGAGAAGCGCTGGTACAACCCGCGCTCCGGCGGCTTCGAGGGCGGCGTCGAATCCTTCGTCGACTCCGGATCGGTGCTGCTCGGGACGCCGCCCGCCGATGCCGGCGAAGACTGGGTCGTCCTGATCCGGCGCCAGACGCCCGACAATTCCCCGCCCGTCGCGCCGGACCGGCAGGTCGGCACGGGAGTCGGCACACCCGTGGTCGTGACGCTCGATTTCCAGGACGCCGACGGTCCGGGGCCCTATACGCGCGAGGTGACGAGTGCGCCCGCGTCGGGCTCGCTGTCCGCGATCAACCCGGACGGTACCGTCACGTACTCGCCGAACCCCGGATTCTCCGGCATCGACCGCTTCAGCTGGCGCGTC
>JAKSCZ010000481.1 GCA_022360335.1 Pseudomonadota bacterium | reverse complement strand
CAAACGACGGGCCGATTATAGAACCTATCTCGACGGAGATCAGGCCGCGTTCTGGAACTCCAGCTGGTCCTCGGCGACACCGACCTCGATCGTGTCGCCAGGGCTGAACCTGCCCTGCAGGATCTCCTGCGCGAGCGGGTTCTCGACCTGCTGCTGTATCGCACGCTTCAGCGGCCGCGCACCATACACCGGATCGAAGCCTGCGTCAGCCAGTTTATCGCGGGCTGCGTCCGACAGGTGAATTCGGATGTCGCGCTCGGCGAGTCGATCGTGCAGGTAACCGAGCTGGATGTCGACGATCCTGCGGATGTGCTCGCGGCCCAGCGCATGGAACACGACGAGATCGTCGATGCGATTGACGAACTCGGGCCGGAAGTGGGTGCCGACGACGTCCATGATCGCGCTTTTCATCGCGTCGTAGTTCTCCTCGCCCGCCATTTCCTGGATCAGGTTGGAGCCGAGGTTCGAGGTCATGACGATGACGGTGTTGCGGAAGTCGACCGTGCGGCCGTGACCGTCCGTCAGGCGCCCGTCGTCGAGCACCTGCAACAATACGTTGAACACGTCCGGGTGCGCTTTCTCGACCTCGTCGAGCAGGATCACCGAGTAGGGCCTGCGGCGAACCGCTTCCGTCAGGTAACCGCCCTCCTCAAAGCCGACGTAGCCCGGCGGTGCGCCGATCAGGCGCGCGACCGAGTGCTTCTCCATGAACTCGGACATGTCGAGGCGCACCATCGCCTCGTCGGTATCGAACAGGAAGTCGGCGAGCGCCTTGGTCAGCTCCGTCTTGCCGACGCCCGTGGGACCCAGGAACAGGAACGAGCCGATCGGGCGGCGCGGGTCCGCGAGACCCGCGCGCGAACGGCGGATCGCATTGGCGACCACGGTAACGGCTTCGTCCTGGCCGACGACGCGCCGCTGCACGACCTGCTCCATTTGCAGGAGTTTCTCTTTCTCACCCTCGAGCATCCTGCTCACGGGGATACCGGTCCACTTCGAGACGACTTCCGCGACCTCTTCCTCGGTCACGTTGTTCCTGAGCAGCGTCTTCTCCTGCGTCTCGGCCTGCAGCGCTTCCTGCAGCCGCTTCTCGAGCTCGGGGATGCGTCCGTACTGCAGTTCCGACATGCGGGCGAGATCGTTCGCGCGATGCGCCGTCTCGAGCTCGAGGCGCGCGCGTTCGAGTTCTTCCTTGATGTGCGTCGTGCCCTGCATCGCGGCCTTCTCGGCCTTCCAGACTTCCTCGAGATCCGAGTATTCCTTCTCGAGTTCCTCGAGCCTGGCCTCGAGTTCCCCGAGGCGCTTGGTCGAGGCCTCGTCGGACTCCTTCTTGAGCGCCTCGCGTTCGATCTTGAGCTGGATGATGCGCCGCTCGAGCCGGTCCATGGCCTCGGGCTTCGAATCGATCTCGATGCGGATGCGCGAGGCCGATTCGTCGATCAGGTCGATCGCCTTGTCCGGCAATTGCCGGTCGCTGATGTAACGATGCGACAGGGTTGCGGCCGCGACGATCGCCGGGTCCGTGATCTCGACGCCGTGGTGCACTTCGTAGCGCTCCTTCAGGCCCCGGAGGATCGCGATCGTATCCTCCACCGTAGGTTCCTCGATCAACACCTTCTGGAAACGACGTTCCAGCGCCGCGTCCTTCTCGAGGTGCTTGCGATATTCGTCGAGTGTCGTTGCGCCGACACAGTGCAGCTCCCCGCGGGCGAGCGCAGGTTTCAGCATGTTGCCCGCGTCCATCGAACCCTCGGCCTTGCCGGCGCCGACCATTGTGTGCAGTTCGTCGATGAACAGGATGATCTGGCCTTCCTGCTTGGCGAGATCGTTGAGCACCGCCTTGAGGCGCTCTTCGAATTCGCCGCGGAATTTCGCGCCCGCGATCAGCGCACCCATGTCGAGCGACAGGATGCGCTT
>JAKSCZ010000458.1 GCA_022360335.1 Pseudomonadota bacterium | reverse complement strand
CGACGGCGAGCCCACGACGTACAAGGTTCGCAAGGCGCCCGAGGACGAGGGTGTCTGGCGCGAGATGGACTGCGTCGATTGCCATAACCGTCCGTCGCACGTCTACGAATCGCCCGGTCCGGCCGTCGACGATGCCATTCTCGACGGCCGCATCGACCGCTCGCTGCCGTTCGTCAAGCGCGAGGCCATGCGCATCGTCCGGACGCGGTACGAATCGCACGACGCCGCCCGTGCGGGTATTGCCGGCGAACTCAGGGCGTTCTACGAAGACAACTATCCCGGGCTGGCCGACGAGAAGGGCGAGCTCGTCGACGCCGCGGCGGCGGCTCTCGGCGAGATCTACTCGGTCAACGTATTCCCCGGTATGGAGGTCTGGTGGGACGTCTACCCGGACCACATCGGCCACGAGCAGTCGGACGGCTGTCTGCGTTGTCACAAGCGCGGTATGCGGACCGAAGACCGCGAGCAGGTCTCGAACGACTGCGATACCTGCCATATCGTACTGGCCGAAGAAGAGGAGGACCCGGACATCCTGTCCGTGCTTAACCCCGAATGACCGAGCGTGTCAGGACCTCCGCCGACCGGCAGCTCGCTTACGAGATCATAAGCGGCGGCAGCGGCCTGCTGCTCGCACTGTTCATGTGGGGCCACGTCGTTCTCGTCGGTTCGATCCTGACGGGCGCGCGCGGCTTCGACTGGCTTGCGACGCTGCTCGAGGACTACTACGTCGCGCAGCCGGCGGTGCTGGCGGTTTTTTTCCTGTTTTGCGTACACGCCGTTTATGCGGCCCGCAAGGTCCCGGCGCAGCTCCGCGAACGCCGGCGCATGCTCGAACTCGCCAGGGGACTCGAGCGGTCCGGGCGGGAAAAGGTCGCGACCCGCACCGACCATTCGCCGTTTCGCCCGCACGTCGAATCGATGCTGTGGATCTGGCAGGTGCGCACCGGCTTCGTGATCCTCGTGCTCGGCAGTTTTCACCTCGTACTGATAGGCGCCGACGTCTTCACGCCCCTGTTCGGCGACGTCACCGGCATAGAGGCCGCGTCGTCGGCCGAACGCGTCGCCGCCGGGCTGTGGATTCCGTATGCGATCCTGCTGCTGTGCGTCGAGTTCCACGCCGGCGTCGGCCTGTATCGCCTCGCCGTGAAGTGGGGCGCCGGCCTGTGGCTGTCGCGTGCCGCGCTGCATCGCATCGAGCAGCTCATCTTCTGGGTCGTGCTGGGCCTCGGCGCGCTGACGCTCGTCGTCCTGGCCGGCTGGCTCGATCCGCCGCTTGCCTTCCTGCTCGAGGGCGGCGCGACGTGACGCAGCGCCTCGTCACGACGGACGTGCTCGTCATCGGCGGCGGTCTGGCCGGCGAGCGCGCCGCGATCGAAGCCGCCGCCGCCGGCCACGACGCGATCATCCTGTCGCTCGTGCCGCCGCGCCGCAGTCACAGCTGCGCGGCGCAGGGCGGGATGCAGGCCGCGCTCGCCAACTGCGTGAAAGCCGAGGGCGACAGCCCGACCGTGCATTTCCTCGACACCGTCCGCGGCTCGGACTGGGGCGCCGACCAGGAAGTCGCCAACATCTTCGCCGACGAAGCGGTAGTCGCCGTGCGCGAACTCGCACACTACGGTGTGCCCTGGACACGCGTGCGCGGCGGCAGGAACCGGTATTTCATCAAGGGTGAGGACGTCGAGGTCGACGAGGCGCTCGAGAACGACGGTCTCATCATGCACCGCGATTTCGGCGGCACCGCCAAATGGCGCGCGTGCTATGCCGCGGCCGGGACCGGCCACGCCGCGCTCTATGCCGTCGACAGCGAGGTCGTGCGGCTCGGCGTGACGGTGCGCGACCGCGCCGAAGCGGTCGCGCTGATCCACGACGGCGTGCGCTGCCTCGGCGCCGTCGTTCGCTGCCTGCGCAGCGGATCGCATTACGCCGTGATGGCAAAGGCAACGGTCATCGCCACGGGCGGCTACGGCCGCATCTACGGCCAGTACACGAGCAACGCGACGATCAACGAAGGGACGGGCGCCGCGATCGCGCTCGATACGGGCGTCGTCCCGCTCGGCAACATGGAAGCCGTGCAGTTCCATCCGACGACGCTGTCGCCGAGCGGCATTCTCGTCACCGAGGGCTGCCGGGGCGACGGCGGCTACCTGCTCGACGGGAAAGGCCGTCGCTTCATGGTCGAGCGCGAGCCCGGGAAGCAGGAACTCGCGAGCCGCGACGTCGTGTCGCGTCACATGGCGCAGGTCATGCGCGACGGCGACGGTGTCGATTCTCCCTACGGCCCGCATCTGTGGCTCGACATCCGTCACCTCGGCGAGGAGCACCTCCGGACCAAGCTGCTCGAGGTATGGGACATCTGCCGCGACTTCGTCGGCATCAACCCGGCTGAGGAGCTGATCCCCGTGCGCCCGACGCAGCACTACTCGATGGGCGGCGTGCGCGTGAACAAGGACGGTCAGGCTTACGGGCTGGCGGGTCTGTTTGCGGTCGGCGAAGCGGCATGCTGGGACATGCACGGATTCAACCGCCTCGGCGGCAACAGCCTGTCCGAGACGATCGTCTCGGGTCGTGTCGTGGGGCGGCGCGCCGCCGAGTACGCGTCGGGAACGCCGCTGCGCGGCAGCACGAGCGACGCCTTCGATGCGCTGGCCCGATCCGAGAAGAAGGCCGCAGACTGGCTGGCGCGCGACGGCAGCGGCCCGAACGTCTACGAGATCCGCGACGCGATGGGCGAGATCATGATGCACAAGGTCGGCATCTTCCGGAACGGCGGCGAACTGGCCGAGGCCGTCGCCGGACTCGGCCGGCTGCTCGACGACTGCGACAATGCCGTCCTTCGTTGCAGGGAGCCGGGAGTCAATCCCGAGCTCGCTTTTGCGTTGCGCCTGAAGGGCATGCTGCGGCTGGCGATGACCGTCGCCCGGGGCGCGCTCGCGCGCACCGAGAGCCGCGGCGCGCACTTCCGCAGCGACTATCCGCTGCGTAACGACCGCGACTGGCTGAACCGCACGCTCGTCCGCTGGGCCGAGAACGACGGCGAACCGGCGTTCAGCTACGAGCCCGTCGGGCTCATCGACCTGCCGCCGGGCGATCGCGGCTATGGCGCCGACGAGCGTATCGAGATGACCGAACCCGTCGATAGCTACAACGGCGGAGTCGCCGAAAACCAGGCGAGACACGGCCGCCTGCCGACCGCCGAGGCGATGGGCAGCCGCCTGCGGCGCGGCGCGTGGCAGGAGGTGGCGGGCTGATGGGCGACGACAGGGCACGACGCCGCCTGACCTTCGAGATATTCCGCTTCAACCCGGAAGACCCGGAGTCCGTCCCGCACACGGACACGTTCGAGCTCGACGAGACCGAATTCATGACGCTGTTCATCGCGCTCAACCGGATTCGCGAGACGCAGGACCCGGGCCTGCAGTTCGACTTTGCCTGCCGGTCGGCGATCTGCGGCTCCTGCGGGATGATGGTCAACGGCCGGCCGGCGCTGGCCTGTCGCACGCTGACGTCCGATCTCCCCGGGAAGATCGTGCTGTACCCGCTGCCCGCGTTCAAACTCGTCGGCGACCTGTCGGTCGACACGGGCACCTGGTTCCGCGCGATGTCCGGGCGCACCGAGGCCTGGATCCACGAGCACAAGCCGTTCGACCCCGATGCGGTCGAGGACCGCATGAGCGACGATCTCGCGGCGGCGATCTACGAAGGCGATCGCTGCATCGAGTGCGGCTGTTGTGTCGCCTCATGCGGCGTCGCCAATCTCGACGAGACCTTCCTGGCGGGCGCCGGCCTGAACCGCGTTGCGCGATTCATGATGGATCCGCGGGATTCCCGGTCCGGTGCCGAGTGGTTCGATATCGTCGCGGGCGACGAAGGCGTTTTCGGCTGTCTCGGCATGATGGCCTGTGCCGACGTCTGTCCCAAGGAGCTGCCGCTGCTCGAGGTGTACGCTTATCTCAGGCGCAAGGCGCTCGGGGCGAGATTCGTCAAGGCCCGCGAGTCATGAACGATTGACGTACCCCGCGCTGCGCCGTATAGACGGGCGGCGGGGGCTCCAGGGCAAACTTTTCCGCGATGTGCAGCAATCCTCCACGTGGAGGATCGAAGCGGAGTTCGCCGGTGTCCGCATCGACCATGTCCTGCGTACGGTAACCGATCTCGGGTACCGCGACGCCGTCGGGCCGGATGAAGTACCACGCGTCATTGAAGTCCTTTTCGATCCGGAAGCCCCCTTCGTGCACCAGGGAGTGATGCCGGGTGCACAGCATCAGGATGTTTCCCGGACACGATTCGCCGCCGTTGGCCCAGTGATCGACGTGGTGGAAATGCAGGAAGCGCCGGTTCCTGCAACCCGGGAAACGGCAACAGTCGTTGTCGCGCGCCCGCACGATGCGCTTGATCGCTTCGGTCAGCACCCGGGATTTCCGCCCGATATGGATGGGCTGGCCCTTACCGTTTTCGACTATCGTGACGGCCGGTCCGTCACAGCACAGGCGCCTGACCGTTTCGATCGGCAGCGACGAGCGGCCCGGATCGCCCTTGAGGGCCGACTGGTCGACGTGGACGTTGACCAGGTAGGTGTCGGGCGCACTCCCTTCGCATACTCCCCCGGCCAGGAATGATTTCACCATGGTCACGAACGCATCCGCCTGGCGCTTCGACCAGGTCGTGTCAAGGATGTCCGGGTGTTCGAGGCACTCGTCGTCCCGTGCCTTGTCGAGGGCCTTCTCGATGAGTTCGCCGGCCTCCAGTGGCAGTTCAATGGTCACCGCCAGCATGCCGCGTCGTGCGTCCCGCCGCAGCCGCAAGGAGCGGCTGGCGAACGCGGTCTCTGCAACGCTATGCGACGACACGTCCCCCAGGCGCAGCTCCTGGCAGCGCCGGGCCACGAACGCCGTCGAGTGCTGCAGCGCAAAGTCGACCAGTTCCTGTTCGTTCGACGAGGTCGCTACCCGGGTCAGCGCACGCACTTTCGAATAGGACAGTTCACCACTCGAGAAGCGGTCGGATACCAACGGCAGGTCCTTGAGCGCCCTGGCGACGCGCACCTTTTCGAGTGCCGTCGTCGTCGAAAAATCACAGCGCCAGGCGAGCCATTCGGCCGCGCTCTCGAGTCCCCACTTGAGGAAACCGCAGCGTTCGTCGAACTCGCGGATCATCAGCAACAACTGATACGTCGCCACGTTGATGCGCATGCAGTGCGTCAGGATATTGTGTTCGAGCTCGTCGATCGCGATGAGGTCGGGAACTACGGACTGGACGGTTTCAACAGGCTTCACGAGGGTCTCCCCGGGCAGGAACGAAGATCTGTCATTATAGCCGGCAGTCAGGGAAAAAATATTTTAAAATCAGCCTGT
>JAKSCZ010000548.1 GCA_022360335.1 Pseudomonadota bacterium | reverse complement strand
CGGGCGATCGTGCGCGAGCACCTCCTGCTCATGGGTGCGCTGTGGTCCGAGGAGGTCGCCGAGTTCCACGGCTCCCACGTCGATCTGGAGCCGAGCTGGGCCTGGCCCAAGCCGGTCCAGCAGCCGCGGATCCGGACGCTCATCGGCGGCGCGGCCGGGCCGACCCTGTTCGCGCAGGTCGCCGAGCTGGCGGACGGGTGGATGCCGATCGGCGGGGCAGGGGTGGCGGCGTCGCTCGGGGACCTCCGGCAGGCGGCCGAGGCGGCCGGCCGGGACCCGGACTCGATCGACGTCGTGCCGTTCGGCACGATCCCCGATCCGGGCAAGCTCGAGCACTACCGGGAGATCGGCATCGCCGAGGTCGTCCTCCGGCTCCCCGGGTCGGCCCGCGACGAGGTGCTGCCGGTGCTCGACGCCTACGGCGAGCACCTGTGACGCCGATCGAGGACCTGCTGGATCGTGACTTCGATCCGGCCCACGGCGTCCCGGTGCAGGTCTCGCCGCTGGTCCGACGGGTGATCGCCGACAACCCGGGGAAGTTCACCTTCCGCGGAACCGGGACCTACGTGGTGGGCCACGGGACGGTGGCGGTCATCGACCCCGGTCCCGCCGATCCGGCACACCTGACGGCGCTGGAGGCGGCGCTCGACGGCGAGACCGTCACCACGATCCTCGTCACCCACACCCACCGCGACCACTCGCCGGCCGCACCGCAGCTCGCCGCGTCGACCGGCGCGCCGGTGCTCGCCTACGGGCCCCACCCGCTGTCGGCGGTCGAGGAGGCGGCGGCAGAGGGCGACGGCGAGGCGAAGGTCGAGGAGTCGGGCGACGTCGGCTTCACGCCGGACGCGACCTTGGAGGACGGCGCGGTCGTCGAGGGCGACGGCTGGACACTCGAGGCGGTCCACACGCCCGGCCACATGTCCAACCACCTCTGCTTCGCCCTCCGGGAGGAGGCGGCGCTGTTCAGCGGCGACCACGTGATGGGCTGGTCGACGACGGTCATCCCGCCGCCCGACGGGAACATGGCGACCTACCTCGACAGCCTCCGGAAGGTCCGGGCCAGGGCGGAGACGACCTACTGGCCGACCCATGGGCCTCCGGTGGG
>JAKSCZ010000653.1 GCA_022360335.1 Pseudomonadota bacterium | reverse complement strand
TGGGGCATCTGCAGAATTCGATCGGCGCCGTCGCCGGGCCGTTCGACAGTTTCCTGGCCTTGCGGGGCCTCAAGACGCTCGACGTGCGCATGCAGCGGCACTGCGCGAGCGCCTTGCGCATAGCGAAGTGGCTCGAAGATCACGATCGGGTCGAACGTGTGCTGTACCCGGGCCTTTCGTCGCATCCGCAGCATGCGCTCGCGAAGAAGCTGATGCCGGGTTTCGGCGGCATCGTCACGTTGTTCGTCAAAGGCGGACTCGGCGACGCACGGCGCTTCCTCGAGCGCTGCGAGGTCTTCGCGCTCGCCGAGAGTCTCGGCGGCGTCGAGAGTCTCGTCGATCACCCGGCGATCATGACGCACGCGAGCGTGCCTGCCCGAGAGCGTGCGAAGCTCGGCATCGACGACACGCTGATACGACTGTCCGTCGGCATCGAGGACTGCGAGGACCTCATTGCGGACCTCGATCAGGCGCTGGCGGGCTAGAAGCCGACCTCCGGCAACGCCGCCGCTGCCCGACACGGCCGTTTCAATGAAGCGCATGCGCTCAGGTGTCGCCCAGTGCCGCGAGCCGATCGGCCCGGTACTCGCCGGTCAGCGGGCCGATGACCTGCTCCAGGTTTCCTTCCAGAATCTCGTCGAGCTTGTAGAGCGTCAGGTTGATGCGATGGTCGGTCACGCGGCCCTGCGGGAAGTTGTAGGTTCGTATGCGTTCCGAGCGGTCGCCCGAGCCGACCAGCAGCTTGCGTTTCTCGGCCTGCTCCGTTTCCTGCGCAGATACCTGCTGGTCGAGGAGGCGCGCCTGCAGAAGTGACATCGCGCGCGCCTTGTTCTTGTGCTGCGAGCGCTCGTCCTGGCACTCGACGACGATGCCCGACGGCATGTGCGTGATGCGCACCGCGGAATCGGTCTTGTTGACGTGCTGGCCGCCGGCGCCGGACGCGCGGTAGGTGTCGATACGCAGATCCGCCGGGTTGACGTCGATTTCCCCGAGCTCGTCGGGTTCGGGAAGAACGGCGACCGTGCACGCGGACGTGTGAATTCGTCCCTGGGACTCCGTTGCAGGTACGCGCTGCACGCGATGCGCTCCGGATTCGAACTTGAGCCTGGCGTAGATGCCGTTGCCCGTGACGCGGCTGATGATCTCCTTGTAGCCGCCGTGTTCGCCTTCCCGCGCCGACAGGATCTCGATCCGCCAGCGTTCCCGCTCCGCGTATTTGGCGTACATGCGGAACAGGTCGCCCGCGAAGATCGCCGCCTCGTCGCCGCCCGTGCCCGCACGGATCTCGAGGTAGACATTGCTCTCGTCGTACGGGTCCGGCGGGATCAGGGCTTTTTGCAGGTTCAGCAACAGGCGCTCGCGGCGCTCCTCGAGTCCCTCGAGTTCGTCCTGGCCCATCTGCCGGATATCCGCGTCGCTGTCGGCGGCCATCTCCTCGGCCGCGGCGATGTCCTCGAGGATGCCCTCGTATTTTTCGAACGATCGCACGACGGGCTCGACACGCGAGTACTCTTTCGACAGGCGGCGGAACCTGTCCTGATCGGCGATGACCCCGGGGTCGGCGAGCAGGCCGGCGATTTCCTCGTAGCGTTCCCGCACGGATTCGAGTTTCAGGCGAATGGACTCTTTCATCGCGTCAGTCGTCGTCGAGGCCGAACAACCTGCGCGCCGACTCGATCGTCTCGCGATCCGAGGCTTCGCCCGCTTCGCGCAACGCGACGCTCGGCTTGTGCAGCATCTTCTTCATCAGCGACGCCGTCGCGAACTCGATCGCATCCTCGGGCGACTCGCCGCGGGCCATGCGCCGGCGTGCCTGTTCCGCGACCTGTTTGCGGACCTCTTCGTTCACCTCGCGCAGCGTCGAAATGATCGGAGCGACCTGCTTCGAACGCTCGATCGCCGCATATCGCCGGATCTCGTCGTCGAGCAGGCGATGTGCCTCGACCGCCGCCGCCTCGCGATTGCCCTGGCCTTCGAGAATCACCTTGTCGAGGTCGTCGATCGAGTACAGGTAGAAATCGTCGAGGTCTCCCGCGCTCGTTTCGATGTCGCGCGGCACCGCGATGTCGCAGGCGAAGACCGGCTTTCGTTTGCGCGCCGCGATCGCTGCCTCGATCTGTGCGGTCGTGATGACCGGCGCGGTCGCAGCAGTCGACGTGATGAGTATGTCGGCCTCGGGCAGCGTGCCGTCGATCTCCGAAAGCGGCAACGCGAAGCCGCCGCACTGGCCGGCCAGTCCGCGGGCTCGTTCGATGCTGCGATTGGCGATGAACAGCCGCCCGATGCCATGGCTGACGAGATGCTTCGCGACGAGTTCGATCGTGACGCCGGCGCCGACGAGCAAGGCCGTGTGTTTCCTGAAGCCGGCAAAGAACTGTTCCGCAAGGTGCACCGCCGCCGAGGCGACCGACACCGGACTTGCGCCGATCTCGGTGTCGGTGCGGATTTTCTTTGCGACGGCGAAGGTGTGCTGGAAGAGGCGGCTCAGGTTGCTGCCGAGCGTGTCCGCCTGTTGCGCAAGGCGAAACGCATCCTTGAGTTGCCCCAGAATCTGCGGTTCGCCGAGCACCATCGAATCGAGCCCGCAGGCCACGCGGAAGATGTGCCGGATCGCTTCCTCGTCGTCGAGCGTGAACAGGGACTTCGCGAACGCGCCGTCGAGTTGGCGGTCGTCATGCAGCCATTCGGCGAGGTGGTCGCGGCCGCCGTCGCGGCTCATGAGGTAGAACTCGGTGCGGTTGCAGGTGGAAAGCAATACCGCCTCATCGACGCCTTCGAGAGCCACCATCTCGCCGAGCGCTCGCGGCACTTCGTCGTCCGAGAAAACGACCTGCTCGCGTAATTCGACAGGTGCCGTGTTATGGTTCAGGCCGAGAATTTGCAGCGGCATACGTTACGTGTTGCGCCCCGGAAGGCACTCGAGAACTTCGGAGTGCGTATGATAAGCGAACTGATCGGCGACTTCCTTGTCTCTGTAGAGGCGGTCATTACGGACGACGCTATGCATGATCGAAGACGATGGCTTGCAGCACTGCCGTGCACGCTGATCGCCATCGGCGCCGCGCCCGTCACGGCCGGCGAACCGGACGATGCCGACGCCGGCGCCTACATCCTTCAGGCCGAGATGGCATTGCAGCGTCACGATTACCTGGTGGCGGCGCAGGAATACCGCAAGGCGGCCGAGCGCAGTGACGACTCCGACGTTGCGCGCCGGGCGACCCGCAGCGCGATGGCGTACGGCTTCAATCGCGAAGCGCTGGCGGCCGCGAAGCGCTGGCACAAGCTCGACGCAAGGAACGACGAAGCGAGAGTTTTTCTGGCGCAACTGAGTTTCCGGACCGGCGACGTCAGGGCGGCGCGCCGCCATTTTTCCTACCTCGTGGAACGGGGCGGGGAGCCGCCGGGCGATACGCTGCTGACGCTGGTCCGTTACCTGTCCGACGAAGGCGATCCCGGGAAGGCCGACAAGCTGATGCGCTCGCTGGCACGGCCTTACCCCGATTCGGCTTCCGCCCATCGCGCGGTTGCGACGATGGCGCTCAAGGCGGGCGAAACCGCGTACGCGCTGGGACGCGTGTCGAAGGCGATCGAGCTCGATGCCGATTCGCTGAACTCGAAGCTCCTGTACGGCCGTATCCTGCTCGCGGACGGACAGCCCGAGAAGGCCATCGACTATACGGCGCGCATCATCGGCGACGATCCGGCCCCCAGCCCGGACGCACGCATGGAACTGGCGATCCTGTACATGATGGTGAACCGCCCGGACGATGCCCTGAGCCAGGTGAACCAGGTCCTGCTCGAGCATACCGGCCGCATGGATGCGCTGCGGCTCATGGCGATCATCAACTTCCACGA
>JAKSCZ010000025.1 GCA_022360335.1 Pseudomonadota bacterium | reverse complement strand
CGCCCAGGTCTTCGCCAGCGCGCGCCGGTCGAAGGTTCGGGACTCGCGATGGACGAGGGTACCGTCGCGTTTGATTCTAATTTCAGCGAGAAAGGCTACACTGCCATCGCTGCGTTGACGGGTCCGAATTGTGGCCATTAGAAGTTTCCGAATCGGGCAGTTTCGGTGCGACATGAGGCCGAATTTCGGTGCGACAAAGTGCGACATGCGCTTGTCGATGAGCGAAAAGGGCGACATTGGGCACAAAATGAGTACAAGATAGACAAGAATAACTAATTGATTTAAAAAGACAATATGCCCAAAAATCGAGGAATGCAAACGTCGTCGCCCGTGTCGGTCGCTCCCATGATGGACTGGACCGACCGTCACTGCCGCTACTTCATGCGGCTGCTGAGCCCGTCGGCGCTGCTGTACACGGAGATGGTGACGGCCGCTGCGATCGTGCACGGCGACGCCGACCGCTTGCTGCGATTCAACGACGAGGAGCATCCGCTCGCGCTGCAGCTCGGCGGCTCCGATCCCGGTTGGATGGCGAAGGCGACCGCCGTCGCATCGGCTTACGGCTACGACGAGGTCAACATCAACGTCGGTTGCCCGAGCGACCGTGTGCAAAGCGGACGTTTCGGGGCCTGCCTGATGGCCGACCCTGCGCTCGTCGCCGAGTGCTACGCGGCGATGCAGGAGCAAACGAACGTTCCCGTTACGGTCAAATCACGCGTCGGCATCGACGATCTCGACAGCGACGAGTTTCTGGTCGCATTCGTCGAACCGCTGGTTCGGGCCGGTTGCCGCAAGTTCGTCGTGCACGCACGTATCGCGATACTCGAGGGCCTGAGCCCGAAGGAGAACCGGTCGATCCCGCCGCTGCAATACGAACGCGTGTACCGGCTGAAGCGGGACTTTCCCGACGTCGAGGTCGTCATCAACGGCGGGCTGACGAGCGCTTCCCGGGTCGACGAGGTTCTTGCGCACGTCGATGGCGCGATGATCGGCCGGCAGGCGTATCACCGACCCTACTTCCTCGCGGAGCTCGAGCAGCGCTTCATTCCGGGGTGGGCGGCGCCCGCGAGGGAAGACGTCGTCGCAAACATGCTGGCCTACACGGACCGGCAGCTCGTGGACGGCGTACCGCTGAACCGCATCACGCGGCACATGCTCGGACTGTTTGCCGGGTGCCCGGGTGCGCGGGCATGGCGGCGCTACCTCAGCGAGCATGCCCACCGCCACGGCGCGGGCAGCGAGGTTCTCGTCAACGCGCTGAATGCGATGCCGGCGGCGGCCTAGAAAGCGTATTTGGCCGACAGGATCGTACGGAACAGGTCGCCGGACTGCCGCGATTCGAGCGTTCGTTCGGCATACATGACCTCACCGCCGACGGTCATGCGTTCCGCGGGCTCGTACAACAGGTTCGCGTGCACGCTGTAGACGTCCCGGGTTACGCCGGGGCCCGTCAACGCCGTGTCGTGGTCGTTCTCGAGGTAGCCGAGCGTGAAGTTCGAGCGCCACTTCGGATTCCAGAAATGCCGCAACGAGACGAACGCACCCCACTGCTCGACGGGCCGGATCCTGCCCCCGGCGTCGATGACGGCGTCGTTGGCCGTGTTCAAGCCCAGGTAGCGGCCCGTGCCGCGGCCCACCGTCGCCATCCAGCGGATGTCGTCGTCGCCGAAGCGGTGCTTGCCGGACAAGCTGAACCCGAAGGCCGTTTCCGTATCGTCGACGCCGATCGCGGGACCGGCGGCCGCGAGTTCCCGAAAAAGGACGGCGGCGCGCACGTGTCCGTCGGCGAGATTCAGCGAATAGCGGCCGACAAGGTCCGGCAAGCTGCCGTCGTCGGTGGTCACGGTGGGGCCGCCGCCGAACGGCGTGATCGTCGTTTCGGGATTTTCGAGAGCGAATTCCCAGGGGCCCTTCGTGTATCGAACCTGCGCCTGGCGTACGAAGGTCGTGCCCTCCACCGGACCGATGAAGTCCAGGTTTTCGGGCAGGACGGTCTGGTCCTGGAAGGTCGACCAGGTCTGTCCGAACAGCCAGTCGTTGTACCGGAAGAAGGCATGACGCAGGCGCGGCGTAAAGGAATTGCTGACGCGTTCGTTGCCGCCGGGCCCGACGAGGAAGTCCGTCTCCAGGAAAGTGCTCAGGCGATCGCCGTTGGCGAGTGTGTGATCGCTGCGGAAGTTGAGGCGCGACTCGCGGCCCTGGATATCCGCGCCGGGACCGTCTTCTGCAACGCCGCCGACCGGAATCGTCGCGGGAATGTAGAACTGGGAGCCGGGGCTGCCCGGCGACAGGTCGCCGCCGCCGTAGTCGCTGAACAGGCTGTCGAACTTGATGTAACCGCCGAACTCGTAGCTGTGCGCGGGCCGGGCCGCGGGCGGCTCCTCCGGCCCGGCGTCCGGCGTCCCGGTGCGGGTCAATTCGGCGACGAGCGCTTCGAGCCGTGCGACACGCGCTTCGAGCGCCTCGTGCTCGGGGCCGTGTGCCGGCGAGGAGGTGGAGAAGCAGGCAAGGCCCAGTCCCAGGAGTACCGTCGTCGATCTCAGTCCGCGCGTCATCATGGCGCCGCTCTCCGTCAGAAGGTGTATCGGTTCACGGGATGGTCGGGGAGCCTGCGGTGAATGACCATCCGTAGAAATCGGGGGCGCGGTAGCGCGATCCGAAGTACAATGCCCGGCCCGACGACGGACAGGACGACGACGAACGAATGAGCATCGAATTTGCGGACAGGCAACCGACGATGGCCGAGCAGGCCGACATCCACGATCTGTACGAACTGTCGGTGCAGAACGTCGAGAACGAGGTCGAGTTCCTGCAGACGACGTTCGAGTCGCTGACGGGTCGGACCGGCTACCTGTTTCGCGAAGATTTCTGTGGAACGGCGAGCGCCTCGTGCCAATGGGTGCGGCAGGGCAAGGACTTCCGGGCGATCGGCGTCGATATCGATCCGTCGGTGCTCGAATGGGGGCGCGAGCACCGCGTGGGTAAGCTCGATCCCGAGGACCGGGCACGCGTCAGCCTGGTCGAGTCGGACGTCATGGAGGTCGAAACGCCCAAGGTCGATCTGCTTGCGGCGTTCAATTTCAGCTATTTCGTTTTCGACACCCGCGACAGCATGCGCGCGTACTTCGAACGGGCCTACGACGCGCTGAAGGACGACGGCGTGTTCTTTTGCGACATGTTCGGCGGTCCCGAGTCGCAGGAGGAGACCAGGGAGAAAACCAAGCACAAGAAACACGGCTTCACGTACATCTGGCACCAGGCCGAGTTTCACCCTGTCACACACTACCTTCGCTGCCACATCCACTTCCGATTCAAGGACGGCTCGAAGATCAAGAAGGCGTTCACCTACGAGTGGCGTCTGTGGTCGGCGCCGGAGCTCCGGGAGCTGCTGCTCGAAGCGGGCTTCAGGAAGGCAACCGTCTACTGGGAGGGAGAAGACGAGGACGGCGAGGGGAACGGCGAGTTCACGCCCGATGAGCGGGGCGAAGCGGATCTCGCCTGGATCGCCTATATCGTCGCCGAAAAATAGTAGTATTATTAGGTGCTTGGGCCGGGATTCCACGAGCCGGGTTATGGCAAAAGACCTTGAAGTCGCTATCGTGTTCGCCGACGTCGTCGGCAGCACGCAGCTCTACGACAGGTTCGGCGACACCCGGGCCAGCGAGACCGTCGCCCTGTGCCTCGAGATCATGAAAGAGGCGACGTACCAGTTCGACGGTACCGTCATCAAGACGATCGGCGACGAGGTCATGTCGACGTTCGAAAGCGTCGACGACGCGATGGGCGCCGCGGTCACGATGCAGTCGCGCGTCGCCTCGGAAACCCGGGAAGACGGCATCCCGGTCACGATCCGCATCGGCTGCCACTACGGTCCGGTCGTCCAGGAGCAGAACGACATCTTCGGTGCGGCGGTGCACACGGCCAATCGCATGACGTCCCAGGCGAAGGCCGAACAGATCGTCATTTCCGGCTTTACGGTGGAACGGATGAGCCCGGACCTCCGGAAGCAGACGCGGCAGATCGACGTCGCGACCGTTCGCGGACGCCTCGACGAAGTCGCCCTCTACGAACTCGTCTGGCAGCCCGAGGAAGCGACCAGCATGCTGCCGACCATCGAGTGGGAAAACCGGGAACGCCGCGTGTCCAGGCTGCTCATCAACTTCCGGGACACGACGATCGAAGTGTCCGACCGGCACAAGTCGATCAACCTGGGCCGTGCCGACGACAACGACCTCGTCGTCAAAGGCAAACTGATTTCGCGCATTCACGCCAAGATCGAGATGCGCCGCGGCAAATTCGTCATCGTGGACCAGAGCACCAACGGCACGTTCCTGCAGAACGTGCAGGGCACGGAGACCTTCGTGCGCCGCGATACGGTCGAACTCGACAGCGAGGGTACGATCGGTCTCGGCCGCACGGAAGCGCCGGGCTCGAGCCTCGCGATCCATTACAAGACCCTCGAATAAGAGTAGGAGCGGCTTCAGCCGCGAACAGTAGTTCGGGGACAGTTACCTTATCTCCCCGGCCACGTCCTGCGTGGCCGGGGAGATAAGGTAACTGTCCCCAAACTACTACGACGCTTTCGCCATCTGCGCGTCCAGCGCATCGACGATGATCTTCTGCTGGCGCCTCAGTTCCTCGGGCAGGCGATCGCCGTAGCTCTCGAGATACTCGAGCACCGAGGCCATCTCCTCGCGCCACTGCGCGGCATGCACCGTCAGCAGTTCGTCGAGCGTCTCGCGCGCGATATCGCGCCCACGCGTATTGAGGGCCCCGGCGTGCGGCAGGAAACCGATCGGCGTTTCCTCGGCGCCGGCACGGCCTTCGCAGCGCTCGATGATCCACTCGAGCACGCGGATGTTCTCGCCGAATCCCGGCCACAGGAAATTGCCGTCGTCGTCCTGGCGGAACCAGTTGACGTGGAAGATCCCGGGGAGGTGCTCGGAGCGCTCGGGGAACGACAGCCAGTGCGCCCAGTAGTCGCCGAAGT
>JAKSCZ010000132.1 GCA_022360335.1 Pseudomonadota bacterium | reverse complement strand
CGGCACACGCGAACCTATCCCGTACTGTCGCCGCAGGCGTGCAATGGGACAAGCGTCAATCATAGCACCGCTCCGAAGCCCGGTATTACATAAAAAATGCCAACCCCATCTCATTTCGAAGGAGTGCTTTTCCCTATAATTTTGCCCTTAAAACAGGGACATGACCCACTTTGAACACGGCAGACAACCGCAAACGCAATCGCATCGTCGCGCTCGCCTTCGTCGGCATATTGTTGCCGTTGATGTACGGGCCGCTCGCACAGTGGTTCGTTTCGGCCGACCGCGTGCTGTACGACCGGCTCGCCGGCAGCCGTCCCGCCAGGCCGCTGACAGATGCGTATATCGTCAGCATCGACCCGGATCACAAGTCCCGGCCGGCGATCGTCGAGGAATACGGCGCCGTCATCGAACGACTGCAGATGAGCGGGGTGCGCCGTATCGTCCTGAGCAACCCACCCGAATTTGCCGCCGGCGACGATCTTCCCGGCTGGGCTGCGCTGCTCACGACCGGCACACCCGTATTCGTGCCGGCTCGTCACCGGTTTGCGGGCATCTCCGAAAGCAGCGGATTCGTGGCGGTATCCGCCGACGACGACGGCGTATTGCGGCGTTCCAGCCTCTGGTACCTGAACGGCGGCGTCATGTCGCCGTCATTGCCGCTCGCGATAGCGATTCAGGATTCCACGACGGCGCCGGCGCCGCGCATGTCAGGCTCGGACGACATCGTGTACTTCTCGCGGTATGCGGAGATTCCCCGGATCGACGCTGCGGAACTGCAGCGGCCGTCGACCCGGGAACTGCTCGCCGGCGCCACGGTCTTCGTCGACACCGAACAGCCGATCGTGGACGCGGCAGCCGTCCTGCCGTCGGGACAGTTCGTCACGAATTCGGAGATCACGGCGGCCCTGCTCGCCGACATAGAACACGACCGGACGATCATCGCTCCTTCGTGGGTCACGGCGACGGAGTTCCTGCTGCCGGCGCTCCTGGCCATCGTCGCCGTGCTGTTCATGCCCGATCGCAACCGCAGGGAAATCGCCGTGCTGACGGTCACCGGCGCGCTCTCGCTGCTGTTGTTCCAGGCCATACTGCTGGTCGGGCTGCACCTTCGTATCGACGTCGGCCGCGTAATCCTGATGTTCGTCGGCGTGGGTGCATTGAGCGCATACCTGGTCACCGACGTGAAAAAGATCTCGACGGATGCCTTCAAGCGCGGTTCCGATTTCCTCGCCGCCGGCCGGCTCGAGCCCGCGTTCGCCGAATTCCGGCGCTGCACGCCATCGGAAACCGTTGCCGCAGTGATGTACAAGTTGTCGCTTGCATTCGAGCAGCAGGCCAAGCCGGAACGCGCCGAGGCGGTGCTCGAGTGGATGAAACGCACGCACGGCGACGCGCCTTCGAACAATCCTGCGCCGAACGCCGGGAAATCGAAGAGCGCGCCGCAACGTCTCGGTCGCTACCTTATCGAGAAACGCATCGGCCGCGGCGCGATGGGCGCCGTATACCTCGCCAGGGACCCGCGCATCAATCGCCCCGTCGCGCTGAAAGTGATCCCGATCGAAAAGGAGTTCGAAGACGAGGGGCTCAAGGAGGCGCGCCTGCGTTTCTACCGGGAGGCCGAATCGGCAGGTCGGCTCACGCACCCCAACATCATTACGGTGTTCGACGCGGGCGAGGACAAGGGTCTCGCGTACATCGCGATGGAATTCGTTCCCGGCATTCCGCTGAAGAACTTCACGGACCCGGAGAAACTCCTCGCCCCGAAGCGCGCCCTCGAGCTGGCTGCGATGACGGCCGAGGCGCTCGATTATGCGCACAACCAGGGCGTGATTCACCGCGACATCAAGCCGGCCAATCTCATCTACAACCCGAAGGAGGGCCGTCTCAAAATCAGCGATTTCGGTGTCGCGCGAATCACCGACAACAACCGCACCAAGACGGGCATCATCCTCGGTACACCGATGTTCATGTCGCCCGAGCAACTCGGAGCGGAGGAACTTACCGGGCTATCGGACCTGTTCTCGCTTGGTGTTACCCTATACGAGCTTCTGGTTGGCGAGGTGCCGTTCAGAGCCTCGAACATTGCCGTGCTCATGACGAAGATCACGACCGAGGACCCGGCGCGCGTTTCTTCGCGTCGTGCCGGCATCCCGCCCGGCGTAGACGCAGTCCTGACCAAGGCCATGGCCAAGCGTCCGGGCGATCGTTTCTCCTGCGGGGCCGAGATGGCCACCGCACTGAGGAATTGCGCGAGAGTTTCGTAGAGTACGACGAGCGATCGGAAACCGACCATGAGCGTGCGAGGAAAAATCGATTTTGCCGAGATTACGGATACGGGCCGCGTCCGCGAGCACAACGAGGACGCGATCGGCTCCAATCCGGACATCGGCCTGATGGTGCTTGCCGACGGCATGGGCGGTTACAACGCGGGAGAGGTGGCCAGCGGTATCGCCGTGCAGATCGTGACCGAACTGGCCAGCGAAGCGGCCGAACGCGAAGTGCTCAACGACGTCGATTCCCACAGCGGCCTGATGCGCCAGTCGATCATTCTGCGTGACGCCGTCTACCGCTCGAACAAGATCATCTATCAGACGGCCCGGAGCCAGACGCACTGTGAGGGTATGGGCACGACGATCGTCGCCTGCATGTTCTACGACGACAAGGTCTCGATCGCCCACGTCGGCGACTCACGCGCCTATCGACTGCGCGGAGGGCAGCTCGACCAGATGACGCTCGACCACTCCCTGCTGCAGGAACTCGTCGATCGCGGGTTCTACTCGGCCGAGGAGGCACAGCGCTCGACGAACAAGAACTACGTGACCCGCGCGCTGGGTGTGGAACCGACCGTCGAGGTCGAGGTACACGAGCACGAAGTGATCCAGGACGACGTGTATTTGCTCTGTTCCGACGGCCTCCCGGACATGGTCGAAGATGAAGATATTCACTTAACTATCAGTACTTTTAATGCTAGTCTTGACGTCGTTAGTCAGCAATTG